>NZ_LXYF01000056.1:0-42314 GCF_002894065.1 Sphingobium sp. SA916 | reverse complement strand
CGTTTTCCAAGCAGATGGAATCATCTGCTGACTCGGAAAACGCGACAAAACAAAAACTTAGAGCAGTCGAGCCGATGCAATCGGATCGGAATCTGCTCTAGAAGGAAATCCGATGGCCGGCGACCGCTTCGAGCGTCACAAGCAACCCTGGACGGCGGACGAGCTGCAAAAGCTCCACACGCTGGCGAAGAAGGGCATGGCGCTGAAAGCCATCGCCAAGGCCCTGACCCGCAGCGAGGAATCCGTGAAGGCCCGCGCCAAGCAGGATGGGCTGAACATCGCGAAGTTGCGTTAATTCAGCCAAGGACCATGCCGTGTTCCCGCAAGCGCGGGGGCACGGCACGCCTTATGGCGGCAACGGGCCCGATTCAACGCAGCGCGCCCTAGCCCTTTTCCTCTTCCTCCACCATGTCGGGCGCCAGTTCCAGCCCGGCTCGGCCGTGCGCGGCGGTATGCGCCGGCGCCTTGGGGTGGGGCACATATTCGGGTTCCTCGACCTCCAGCATGCCTTCCCATTTGGTGATGACGGATGTGGCGATGGCATTGCCCAGCACGTTGGTCGCGGTGCGGCCCATGTCCATGAAATGGTCGACGGCCAGGATGAAGGCCACGCCCTCCACCGGCAGGTCGAACTGCCCCAGCGTCGCCGCGACCACCACCAGCGACGCGCGGGGCACGGCGGCGATGCCCTTGCTGGTCACCATCAGCACCAGCAATATGGTGATCTGCGTGGCGATCGGCAGGTCGATGCCATAGGCCTGGGCGATGAATATCGTCGCGAAGGTCGAATACATCATCGACCCGTCCAGATTGAAGCTGTAGCCCAGCGGCAGCACGAAGCTGTAGATGCGGCGCGGCACGCCGAAGCGGTCGAGCTGCTCCAGCATCTTGGGATAGGCGGCCTCCGACGAGGCGGTGGAGAAGGCGATCAATATCGGCTCGCGCACATAGCGGATCAGCTTCACCATCCGCTTCCCCAGGAAGATCGATCCCGCCGCGAACAGCAGCAGCCAGAGCGCGATCAGCGACAGGTAGAATTCGCCCACCAGTTCGCCGAAGGTCTTGAGCACGCCCAGCCCCTCGGTCGTCACCACCGACGCCAGCGCGCCGAACACGGCGAAGGGGGCGACGCGCATGACATAGCCGGTCACCTGCAGCATCAGTTCCACCATCGCCTCGATCACGGTGACGACCGGCTTGCCCTTCTCACCGATGGCGGTCAGCGCGATGCCCACGAACAGGGAGAAGACGACGATCTGCAGGATCGAATTTTCCGCCATCGCCCCGACCATGGAGGTCGGAAAGACATGCAGGATGAAGTCGCGGAAGTTGAGCGCCTCCGTATTCACGCCCGAATCCGCGCCCGACCGGACGAGGTTCAATCCCTCGCCCGGCGCGAAGAAATTGACGAAGATGAGGCCCAGCGTCAGCGAGATCAGGCTGGCGATGATGAACCAGGCGAGCGCGCGCCCGCCGATCCGTCCCAGCGCGGCGCTGTCGCCCATATGCGCGATGCCCGCCACCAGCGTGGAGAAGACCAGGGGCGCGATGATCATCTTGATCAGATGCAGGAAGATGTCCGCCAGCAGGTGGTAATAGCCCGCCACATCCTTCGCCAGCGCCTTGTCGCCACCCACCCAGATATTGGTGGCAAAGCCCACGATCACCCCCAGAACCATGCCCGTCAGGATGAACGCCGTCAGTCGATTTCGCATCTCGTTCCTTTAACCGGCGCGTGGGCGCACCGCATTCATGGTCTGTCCCAAATGGTGGCTACACCTAACAGCCACCCGCAGCGCCCGCAATCGAAGGCGCGCGCCTGCCGTCATCGGGTTAGACGAATGAGGAATCATATTCCGCGCCCCGTCCGGCGCCGGAAAAGCACGGCCTCAGGGGTAGAGCAGCCCCTCGCGCCAGCCGTCGCCGGTCCGTTCGAAGAGGCGGCGCTCATGCAGGCGATGTTCGCGATCCTGCCAGAATTCGATTCGTTCGGGGATGAGGCGGAAGCCCGACCAATGCGGCGGGCGCGGCACCGGCCCGCCCTCGAAGCGCAGGCTGACTTCCTCATATCGCGCCATGAACACGTCGCGCGATTCCAGCGGGCGCGACTGGTCGGATGCCCAGGCGCCCAACTGGCTGTCACGGCTGCGCGTCGCGAAATAGGCGTCGGCCGCGGCTTCCTCCACCGGGCCCACCGCCCCCTCGATCCGGACCTGCCGCCGCAGCGACTTCCAGTGGAACAGCAGCGCCGCATGGGGATTGGCGTGCAGCTCCTCCGCCTTGCGCCCCTCGAAATTGGTGTAGAAGACGAAGCCGTCCGGCCCATGCCCCTTCAGCAGCACCATCCGCACCGAAGGCCGCCCGCGCGCATCGGCGGTGGCCAGCGCCATGGCGTTGCTGTCGTTGATCTCGGTTTCGCGCGCCTCGACATACCAGGCATCGAACAGGACGAAGGGATCGGTCATGCGCGGTGATGTACGCCCCTCATAAAGCCATGTCGATAAGGCTTTCCCACGCTTGAACGATCCCGCGCCTTTCGCCACATAAGGCGCAAACGGTTTTTCATGCAAAAGGATATGTTGGCGGCAATGGCTGATCCCTACTCCACCCTGGGCGTTGCGCGCAGCGCGAGCGAGGCAGAGATCAAATCGGCCTATCGGAAGCTCGCCAAGGAACTGCATCCCGACAGGAACAAGGACAATCCGAAGGCGGCGGAGAAATTCTCCGCCGTCACCAGCGCCTACGACCTGCTGTCGGACAAGGACAAGCGCGCGCGCTTCGATCGGGGCGAGATCGACGGCGAGGGCAATCCGACCGCGCCCTTCGGCTTCGGCGGCGCCGGGGCGAGCGGCTTTCGGGGCCGGCCGGGTCAGGGCGGCGGGTTCGAGTTCCAGGAAGGCGGCGCCGATTTCGGGGATATATTCGAAGGCCTGTTCGGCGGCGGCGCAGGCCGCCGTGGCGCGGCGGGCGGGGGCTTTGGCGGTTTCGGCCGTGGCGCGCCGCCGCAGAAGGGGGCGAACGTCACCTATCGCCTCGCCGTCCCGTTCGTCGACGCCGCGACGCTCGCGCCCCAGCGGATCACGCTTCAGGACGGCAAGACCATCGACCTCAAGCTCCCCGCGGGGGTCGAGACGGGCACGCAGATGCGGCTTTCCGGCAAGGGGCAGCAGGGTCCCGGCGGCGCGGGCGACGCGATCGTCACCATAGAGGTGAAGCCCCACCCCTTCTTCAATCGCGACGGCGACAATGTGCTGCTCGACCTGCCCATCACCCTGGACGAGGCGGTGCAGGGCGCGAAAGTCAAGGTGCCGACGGTCGACGGCCCGGTGATGCTGGGCGTGCCGGCGGGCGCCTCCTCCGGCAAGACGCTGCGGCTGCGCGGCAGGGGCTTCACCGGCAAGACCGGCCAGCGCGGCGACCAGCTCGTCACCCTGCTGATCGACGTGCCCGCCGACGATCCGGCGATCAAGGCGCTGGTGGAAGGCTGGCGGGACAGCCGCGCCGTGCGGACCCATCTGGGCGTTTGAGGGGTTAGGGGGGAATGCCGCAGCCGTCCCCCTATTCACCGGAGTCCCGTCGCCAGCGGCTCGCCGAAGAAGCCCGCACCAAGTTCCACCGCCAGATCGCCCGGGTGCGCCCCGGCAGCCATGCCTTCGAAATCGCGAAGCGGGTGGCGGTCGGCACCTATAGCGACGGTTTCATCCATGCGGGGAACCTTGCCTATCTTTCGCTGATGACTTTGTTCCCTTTCTTCATCGTGGCGGCGGCGGTGGCGAGCATCTTCGGCCGGTCGCAGGACGGGCTGGCGGCGGTCGGCGCCTTTCTGGAAACGGTGCCGCCCGGCGTCGCGGAGGTGGTGCGCCAGCCGATCGTCGATGTGCTCAACGCCCGCACGGGGCCGCTGCTCTGGCTGGGCGGGCTGGTCGGGCTGTGGACCGTCGGCAGCCTCATAGAGACGATCCGCGACATATTGCGCCGCGCCTATGGCACCAGGAGCACGCGCCCCTTCTGGCATTATCGCCTGACCGCCATCGGCATCACCCTGGTCAGCGTGTTCGCGGTGATGTTCGCCTTCTCCATGCAGGTGATCATCACCGGCATCGACCAGTTCCTGCACCAGATCCTGCCCTTTGCTGACCAGGCGATACAGATCGTCGGCCTGACCAAGCTTGCGCCCATGGCGATCCTGTGCGTCGCGCTCTATTATCTCTACGTTTCCCTGACCCCCAGCCTGTACAAGGATCCGCGCTTCCCGAAATGGCCCGGCGCCATCGCCACGGCGCTCTGGTGGTACGGCGTCACCCTGCTGCTGCCGGTCACGCTTTCCATGCTCGGCGGCTATGACATGACCTATGGCAGCCTGGCCGGCGTGATGATCACCCTCATTTTCTTCTTCCTTGTCGGGCTTGGCGTGGTAATTGGCGCGGAATTGAATGCGGCGCTGGCGGAGTTCCCGGAAGAGGAAGCCGCGGCCGCCGCGCAGGCCGACAAAGGGAATGGGACGACGAAATGACAGGCTTGATGGCGGGAAAACGCGGTCTGATCATGGGGCTGGCGAACGACAAGTCGCTGGCCTGGGGCATATCGAAGGCGCTGCACGCCCAGGGAGCGGAACTGGCCTTCTCCTATCAGGGCGACGCGCTGGCCAAGCGGGTCAGGCCGCTGGCGGAGGAACTGGGGTCCGACTTCCTGATCGACTGCGACGTGTCGGACATGGAAAAGCTCGACGCCGCCTTTGAAGAGGTCAGGGCGAAGTGGGGCAAGCTGGATTTCGTGGTCCATGCCATCGGCTTTTCCGACAAGAACGAGCTGCGCGGCAAATATGTCGACACCAGCCTGGAGAATTTCCTGCTGACGATGAACATTTCCGCCTACAGCTTCGTCGCCGTCGCCAAGCGCGCGCGGGCGCTGATGGCGGAGGGCGGCAGCCTGCTGACGCTCAGCTATTATGGCGCGGAAAAGGTCATCCCGCATTACAACGTCATGGGCGTGGCCAAGGCGGCACTGGAAACCAGCGTCAAATATCTGGCGATGGACCTGGGGCCGGAAAATATCCGGGTCAATGCCATCTCCGCCGGACCGATCAAGACGCTGGCGGCGAGCGGCATCGGCGATTTCCGCTACATCATGAAGTGGAACGAGCTGAACAGCCCGCTCCGCCGCAATGTGACGATAGAGGATGTGGGCGGCGCCGGCCTCTATCTCCTCTCCGACCTGGCGGCGGGCGTGACCGGCGAAGTCCATCATGTCGACGCGGGCTACAATGTCATCGGCATGAAGGCCGAGGACGCCCCCGACATCGCGCTGGACAAGTAACAAAACCCTCTCCCGCCGGGAGAGGGAGGGGCCCGGCGCGAAGCGCTGGGAGGGTGAGGGCGAACCACCTCACCCAAAGGGCAGGGATCATGAGCTTCAACACATTCGGCCGCGTCTTCCGCTTCTCGACCTGGGGCGAGTCCCATGGTCCCGCCATCGGCGCGATGGTCGACGGCTGCCCTCCGGGCCTGCCGCTCAGCGAAGCCGACATCCAGCCCTTCCTCGACAAGCGCAGGCCCGGCACCTCCAAATTCACCACCCAGCGCCGCGAGCCGGATGAGGTGCGCATCCTCTCCGGCGTGTTCGAAGGGCGGACCACCGGCACCCCGATCAGCCTGATGATCGAGAATACCGACCAGCGTTCCAAGGATTATGGCGAGGTCGCCAAGGCCTATCGCCCCGGCCATGCCGACTATGCCTATGACGCCAAATATGGCTTCCGCGACTATCGCGGCGGCGGGCGGTCCTCAGCGCGGGAAACCGCCAGCCGCGTGGCGGCGGGTGCGGTGGCGCGGCTCGTCATCCCCGATGTCGACATCTTCGCCTATGTCAGCGAGATTGGCGGCGACGCCATCGACTATGGCCGCTTCGACGCGAGCGAGATCGACAGCAACCCCTTTTTCTGCCCCGACCCGGAAGCGGCGAAGCGTTGGGAGAAACTGGTCGATGACGCCCGCAAGGACGGCTCGTCGCTCGGCGCGGTGGTCGAATGCGTCGCCAGCGGGGTTCCGGCGGGCTGGGGCGCGCCGCTCTATGCCAAGCTGGACAGCGAACTGGCCGCCGCGATGATGAGCATCAATGCGGTCAAGGGCGTGGAGATCGGTGACGGCTTTGCCGCCGCCCGCCTGCGCGGCGAGCAGAATGCCGATCCGATGCGGCCCAATATGGACGGGGGCAATGACGGCAACCCCGTCTTCCTCGCCAACCATGCGGGCGGCATTGCGGGCGGCATCTCCACCGGGCAGCCGGTCAAGGTCCGCATCGCCTTCAAGCCGACCAGCTCGATCCTGATCCCGGTCGAAACCGTCACCCGCGAAGGCGAGGCGTCGGAGATCATCACCAAGGGCCGCCACGACCCCTGCGTCGGCATTCGCGGCGTGCCGGTGGTGGAAGCGATGATGGCGCTGGTGCTGGCGGACCAGAAGCTGCTCCACCGCGCGCAATGCGGTGAAGGCTGAGTCAGGTATCGCCATGCTCCTGCAAGGGCAGGAGCCCGCAGGAGAACCGCGTTCACCGCCGCAATATAACGCGCCGAATCGAGCCATTCTTTCGATAAAGGCAGGATTTGCGCGAGACGACTCAGCCAATCTGCGGTAACATCATCGTCACAGATCGCCCGCGGGAGGGCGAGCGGCAGTGCGTAAGCCTGGGGAGCGTCACCATGGTTTCCATGGATTGACGGTCAAAACGTCCCCTTCAGCCGCGAACACGGGCCAGCCATGCAACCATGGCTGGCCCATTTCGTTCAGGCAGGACGCGAAAAAGCGATCCGGGGCACAAGACGCATGCATTTCATCACCGCGCTGATCGGCATCTATCGCGCGGAAATCGGACTTCTCATCCTCGCCCTGATGTTCGTCGCCTTCGTGCGCGAACGCTATTCGCCCACGGTCGTCTCCGTGGTCGGGGCGTGCGCCTTCGCGGTGCTGGGCCTGCTCGATGAAAAGGGCCTGTTTTCCGTCTTCTCCAACAGTGCGCCGCTGACGGTGGGCGCGATGTTCGTGCTTTCCGGCGCGCTGATCCGCACGGGGACGATCAACCGCGTCGCCGACCTGGTCATGGCCCGCGCCCAGCGACACCCCCGCCTGGCGCTGGCCGAAGTCACGCTCGGCACGGTCGTCCTTTCGGCCTTCCTCAACAACACGCCGGTCGTGATCCTGCTGATCCCGATCATGTTCAAGCTGGCGCAGGCGACCGGCTATCCGGTGAAGAAACTGCTGATCCCGATGAACGCCGTCGCGGTGATGGGCGGTTGCGTGACGCTGATCGGCACATCGACCAACCTGATCGTCGCGGGCATTGCCGCCGACCAGGGCATGGCGCCCTTCGGCATATTCGACATCACGCCCTATGGGTTGGCCGGGGTCGCGGCCGGCATCGCCGCGCTGGCCGGCCTGTCCTTCCTGCTTCCCGGCGATCCGCCCTCCATCGCGGGGGAGGATGGCGGCAATGTGCAGGATTATCTGACCGAACTCATCCTGTCGCGGGACAGCGACCTGATCGGCCGCACCGTCGGCTCCCTGTCGATCTTCGGCCGCTCCGCCAGCCTGCTCGGCCTCAAGCGGGCGGGGGAGATACGGCGCCGGGGGATAGAGGAAGAGGAACTGCACGCCGGCGACCGCCTGCTGGTCCATGCCGACGGCGCGACGATCATGACCCTGCGGGAATCCGGCGACTTCGAAATCGGCCTGGCCGCGGCCTCGGAAACTCCCGGCGGCGGCACCGTCATCGAAGCGATGATCGCGCCCAGCCATCCGTCCATCGGGGAACGGTTGATCGACATTCCCTTCCTGCACGCGCTGCGGGTCCGGATCATCGGCATCCACCGGGCGCGTCACCTGCCGGGGCCGGACCTCAGCGAAACCCGCGTGCGCGGCGCCGACCGCCTGCTGATCGCGGGCAGCGACGACAGCATCCGTTCGCTCAAGGACAATGCCCATCTGATCGGCGTCGACATCAGCCGCACCCGCGCCTTCCGCCCGCGAAAGGCATGGATCGCCATTCTTGCCCTGACGGCGGTGGTGCTGCTCTCGGCCGTCGATCTCATCGGCATCGGCCTTGCCGCCTTCATCGCCGTGGGCGTGATCCTCGTCACCCGCTGCATCGACCCGGAGGAAGCCTGGGCCGCCATCGACGGCGACGTGCTGATCCTGATCTTCGCCATGCTCGCGGTCGGGCTGGCGCTTGAACAGGCGGGCAGCGTCGCGCTGATGGTCGGCTGGATCGAGCCGCTGCTCGCCGCCGCTCCGGCATGGACGCTGGTGTTCCTCATCTATTTCTTCGCGCTTCTGCTGTCCGAACTGCTCAGCAACAATGCGGTTGCGGCGCTGCTCACGCCGCTCACCATCGCGCTCGCCCATCAACTCGGCGCCGATCCGCGTCCGCTGGTGATCGCGCTGATGATCGGCGCGTCGGCCTGCTTCGCCACGCCGATCGGTTATCAGACCAACGCCCTTGTCCATGCGGCGGGCGACTATCGCTTTTCCGATTTCGTGCGTATCGGGATTCCGCTCAACCTGATCGTCTGGCTGGCGGTCTGCACCACGCTCACCCTCCTGGCTTGAGGAGCGGGCCTGGCCTGAGGAGCCGGGCGATGCCAAGCCATTTTCGGCGGACCGGCCCTGTCCCCGCATCGAACGCATCGTCATGATGGCCCGAAAACCAAAGGATTGCCCGTGACCAGCCTGCCCATCATTCAGGTCGACGCCTTCGCCGACGCTCCCTTCACCGGCAATCCGGCTGCGGTCATGCCGCTTGGCCGATGGCTGGACGATGCGACGCTTCAGGCGATAGCGGCGGAAAATAATCTGTCCGAAACCGCCTTCACCGTGCCCACCCCCGACGATCCGGAGGCGGACTATGCGCTGCGCTGGTTCACCCCCGCCGTGGAGGTCAAGCTCTGCGGCCACGCCACGCTGGCGAGCGGCCATGTGCTGATGGGCGGGCGTACCGCCGTCCGCTTCCGCACGCGGGAAGCGGGCATCCTGACCGTATCGCGGGACCGCGACGGCTATGGCCTCTCGCTCCCGGCCTGGCCGACCGCGCCCAGCCCGCTGCCGGAGCTGGCGGCGGCGATGGGCGGGGACGTCCTCGAAACCCAGTGGCGCGAGGGCGGCTTCGCGATCTTCGTCTATCGCGATGCCGCCGCGATCCATGCGCTGGAACCGAACTTCGCGACGCTGAAGAAGGCGGGGCCGCTGCTGCTCATCGCCACCGCACCCGGCGAGGACAGCGACATGGTGAGCCGCGTCTTCGTTCCCGGCGCGGGCATAGACGAAGACCCGGTGACCGGCTCCGCCCATTGCCTGCTCACGCCCTATTGGGCGAAGCGGCTCGACAAGATCAGGCTGACGGCATTTCAGGCATCGCAGCGCGGCGGGCGCTTAACGTGCCGGCTTTCAGGCGACCGGGTGATCCTGACGGGCGCCTGCCGCACGGTGATCGAAGGCAATTTCCTGCTTTGAGAGGTGGCGATGGCTGAGGCCGTCCGGCCAATTCCAGCCAACCGGCGACCCTGCGCAAAGAAAATAGAGGTCAGTTCACCGCGAATAAAGCCCGACGAGCTTCGCCAGCCCCGTCTTCAGCGCATCGCGCTCCGCCTTCGTGGGCGACATGCCCAGCCGCACGACCGTCAGGCGCTGCGACGGCGAGACCAGTATATATTGCCCGCCATGCCCGACGCAGCCGAACAGGCTGCGCGGCGCCCGCCCCGGCATCAGCGCGCTGTCCTCGCTGTCCCGGTTCAGCCACAGATGCGCACCATAGGCGGCATTGCGGGGCGAGGGCGCGCGCATATAGTCGATCCACTTTTCCGGCACGATCTGATGCCCCGCCACGCCGCGCCCGTGATTGCGCAGCAATTCCCCGAAGCGGGCATAATCCCGCGCCGTCATATGCATGAAGCTGCCGCCGATCATCGTCCCGGCCGCATCATATTCCACCGCCAGGCTGTCGAGGCGCGCCGGAATCTTCAGCCGCCCGTCGATGAACATCTGCATCGCCCGCCGCCGCACGTCGGGATCGGTGCTGTTGGTCAGCATCCGCGCCATCAGGTCGGCCAGGATGACGCTGTTGCCGGTCGAATAGGAAAAGGCGGTCCCAGGCGCATGGGCAAGCGGCTTGGCCTCCGCAAAGGCGCCCATGTCCTGCGCTCCGTCGGTGAACAGCATCCTTATCGTGTCGGCCTCCGCCAGCGGTTCCCTGTCTTCGACATGATCGAGGCCCGACGTCATGGCCAGCAACTGCCGCAGGGTGATGCGCCCTCGCGGATCGCCCGGCTGCCCCCAGGCCGCGACCGGCACCGGCGAATCGAGCGCCAGCCGCCCGTCCGACACCATCAGCCCGATCAGCACCGCCGTCACGCTCTTGGCCGTGGACCAGGACGGCAGCTTCGTCCGCGGCCCATAGCCCGGCGCATAGCGTTCCGCCACGATCTCGCCATCGTGCATGACGACCAGCGCCCGGGTCTCGCCCACCGCATCCTCGAACAAAGGATCGATGGCCGCGCGCAGGGCGGCGGCGTCCGCGTCCGAATCGCCTGCGACATGGTAGACCGGCTCCGGCCCGGCGGCGCGCACCGTCCACAACCCGGCCACGGCCAGAATCGCCAAAATCCCGCCCGGCATGCCAAGGCGCTTTACGCTGTTCCGCTCAAGCCTCATAAGCCGCGGCCTTAGCATGGAGCGCGGGAAAGGGGAGCATGTCCGGTCGCCGGAAATGGATTTATGGGGTTTTGGCGGTGGCCCTGCTGCCGCTGGCACTGCTGGCGTGGAACTGGAGCGCCCTTCGCGCCCATGCCCAGGTCGGCGCGGGCTTCGGCGCGCGCGTCACCTGCTCCTGCCGCTATGTGGAAGGCCGGTCGATGGAAAGCTGTCAGGGCGACAAGGAACCCGGCATGTGGGCCGTGTCGCTGAAGGACATGCCCGAATCGCAATCGGTCAACGCGGCGGTTCCGCTGCTTGCTTCGCGCACGGCGCGCTATCGCAAGGGCTGGGGCTGTCTGCTGGAGCCTTGAGCTTCCATGGTCATCCCGGCTTTCGCTGGGATGACCATGTGGGAAGCTGGCCCCAATCCCCTCAAAGCGCTACAGCCCCTTCGCATGCGTCCCGACATCCCGACCCTCCTCCACGATGTTTTCGGCTTTCCCGGCTTCAGGGGCGTGCAGGAACAGGTGGTCAGCCGCATCATGGCGGGGCAGGCGACGCTGGCGATCATGCCGACCGGCGCGGGCAAGTCGCTCTGCTACCAGCTTCCCGCCGTCGCGCTCGAAGGCTGCTGCGTCGTCATATCGCCGCTGATCGCATTGATGCACGACCAGCTTCGCGCCGCGCAGGCGGTCGGCATCCGCGCCGCCAGCCTCACCAGCGTCGATGCCGACTGGCGCGAGACGCAGGACCGGCTGCGCAATGGCGATCTCGACCTGCTCTATGTCGCGCCCGAACGCGCCAGCGGGGAGGGGTTCCGCAACCTCCTGCGCGCCGCGAAGATCGCCCTCTTCGCGATAGACGAAGCCCATTGCGTCTCCGAATGGGGCCATGATTTCCGCCCGGACTATCGCCTGCTGCGCCCGCTGCTCGATGAATTTCCGGACGTTCCCCGTCTCGCGCTGACCGCGACCGCCGACCACCACACCCGCGACGACATCCTCGTCCAGCTTGGCATTCCCCGCGAAGGCCTGATCATCGCGGGCTTCGACCGTCCGAACATCCGCTACGCCGTCCATCCCCGCGATGGCCTGCCCCGCCAGCTTTCCGACCTGATCGCCGGCCAGACCGGCCCCGGCATCGTCTACGCCCCCACCCGCGCCGCGACCGAGAAGCTGGCCGAAACCCTCAGCAAGACCGGCCGCCCGACCCGCGCCTATCACGCCGGGCTCGACCCGCAGGTCCGCGCCGCCAACCAGGCCGCCTTCATCGCCAGCGAGGACATGGTGATGGTCGCGACCATCGCCTTCGGCATGGGCATCGACAAGCCCGACGTCCGCTTCGTCGCCCATGCGGCGCTGCCCAAGTCGATCGAGGGCTATTATCAGGAATCGGGCCGCGCAGGCCGCGACGGAGAACCCGCCGAAGCGCATCTTTTCTGGGGCGCCGACGATTTCGCCCGCGCCCGGCAGCGCATCGGCGAGCTCGATCCCCTGCGCCAGCAGGGCGAGCGCGCCCGCATCACGGCGCTGGGCGGGCTGGTCGAAACCGGCACCTGCCGCCGCGCCATATTGCTCCGCCATTTCGGGGAAAATCCCCCGCCGGGCTGCGGCAATTGCGACAATTGCCTCAATCCGCCGCCCAGCATAGACGCGACCCAGACCGCGCGCAAATTCCTGTCCGCCGTCTACCGCACCGGCCAGAGCTTCGGCGTCGGCCATATCGAGCAGGTGCTGACCGGCGCCGTCACCGACAAGATTCGCGAGCGCGGCCATGACAGGATTTCGGTCTACGGCATCGTCGACGGAGAGGAGACGGCACTGCTGCGCCCCGTCTCCCGCGCCCTGCTGGTGCGCGACGCGCTCCAGACCAACGAGCATGGCGGGCTGGAATTCGGCCCCAATGCCCGCCCGATCCTGCGCGGGGAGGAGGAGGTCAGCCTGGTCCTCCCGCCCCGCAAGGAACGCCGCCGCAAGAGCGCCCGCAACGGCAGCGCGGAAAATCCGGTGGGCGATCCGCTGTTCGACGCCCTGCGCGCCTGCCGCCGCGCACTGGCGCAGGAGGCGGGCGTGCCGCCCTATGTGATCTTCCACGATTCGACCCTGCGTGAAATGGCGGAGCAGCGTCCGACGAGCCTCACGGAACTCGGCCACATCAGCGGCGTGGGACAGCGCAAGCTCGACGCCTATGGCGACGCCTTCCTCGCGGCGATCCGCCCTTATCTTTAGAACGGAGGAATTGACCTGCTCCTGCGAAGGAGCATGTTGCTCTGTGGCCTACCCTCTTGAATCCCGCCGCCCACAAGCGCAAGGAGACCCGAAAAGGAGTCCCGCCCATGTTCCGCCAGCTCACCAAAAGCCTCTACGTCTCCCCGCAGATCAGCGTCGATCAGGTGGCGGAAGCCAAGGCGCTGGGCGTGACGGTGATCATCAACAACCGCCCCGACGACGAGGAGCCGGGCCAGACCAACGGCGCGGAGATCGAAGCCGCCGCCAGGGCCGCCGGCATCGCCTATGCCGCCGTCCCCGTGGCCCATGGCGGCTTTGCGCCCTGGCAGCTCGACGGCATGGCCGCCGCGCTGGAACAGGCGGGCGAGGGCAAGATACTCGCCTATTGCCGTTCCGGCACGCGCAGCACCTTGCTCTGGGCGCTGACCCGTGCCCGCGCGGGCGACCATCCGGCGGCGCTGACCGAGCAGGCCGCCTCCGCCGGCTATGACGTCACGCCCGTCCGCCAGATCATGGACGCGCTCGCCGCCGGTTGATGGCTTCCCCAGCGGAAACCTATGACGCCATCGTCCTGGGCGCTGGCGGCGCTGGCCTGATGTGCGCGGCCGTGGCGGGCCAGCGGGGCAGGCGCGTCCTCGTTATCGACCATGCCGATCAGGCAGGGAAGAAAATCCTGATTTCCGGCGGCGGCCGCTGCAACTTCACCAATATCCACACCGCGCCCGACCGCTACCTGTCCGCCAACCCTCATTTCGCCAAATCTGCGCTGGGCCGCTACACGCCGCAGGATTTCCTCGGGCTTGTCGAACGCCACGGCATCGCCTGGCACGAAAAGACTTTGGGCCAGCTCTTCTGCGACCAGAGCGCGCGCCAGATCGTCGCCATGCTGCTGGCCGAATGCGAGGCGGGCGGCGTCACCATCCGGCTCGACCACGCCATCGCCGCCGTCACCCATGCCGATGGCCGATACTGCGTCACCCATGGCGACAGGACCGCCACGGCCCCGGCACTGGTCATCGCCACCGGCGGCCCCTCCATCCCCAAGATCGGCGCAACCGCCCTTGCCTATGACCTCGCCCGCCAGTTCGGGCTCAAGGTGGTGGAACCCCGACCGGCGCTGGTGCCCCTGACCCTCGGCGGCGAAGAGCTGCTCTTCCGCTCGCTCTCCGGCGTCTCGACCGAGGTCATCGCCCGCCATGGCAAGACCGCCTTCCGCGAAGCCGCGCTGCTCACCCACCGGGGCCTGTCCGGCCCGGCGATCCTGCAGATTTCATCCTATTGGCGGCATGGCGACTCCATCGCTCTCGACCTCCTGCCCGACCAGCCGCAAGGCTGGCTGACGGAGGCGAAGCGCGGCAGGCCGCGCGCCACGCTGATGCAATGCCTGCGCGGCCACCTGCCCGACCGTCTGGCCGACGCCCTGGCGGAGCGGCTGGCGCTTTCCGGCGATCTGGGCAACATCCCGGATCGCAAGCTGCAGGACGCCGAACGCCGCCTGTCGGCCTGGCCCTTCACGCCCAATGGCACCGAAGGCTTCGCCAAGGCGGAGGTCACCATCGGCGGCATTTCGACCGCGGGATTGTCCTCGCAAACGATGGAAGCGCGCCACCTCCCCGGTCTCTATGCCATTGGCGAAGCGGTCGACGTCACCGGCTGGCTGGGCGGCTATAATTTCCAATGGGCCTGGGCGAGCGGCTGGGTAGCGGCCCAATATCTCTAGAGCGCGCTGCGTTACATCAGACGCAGGCCGCGCGCTCTAAGCTTTTGTTGTCGCATCGTTTAAGCGCAAAACCGGTTCCCACTTTTGCGCACGATGCTCTTAAAAAAGCAGCCCCGGCGCAAGGGAACGCCGGGGCCACAAAGAGGGATGTCCCGGCGGGAGGGGGGAGAAGGCCGGGACAAGAGGGAAATAGGAAGAGCTATTTCAGTTTCAAGATGCTACGGAGAATTTTCTTGGGGCTGGTGCGTCTACTTCGCGCCTCGCGATGGCTGATAGGGAACAGTCGCCATTCAAAACCTCCATCATCAGGATGGAGCCAGCGCCTGCATCCCCGCCTTGGCTTCAACATCGACCGAGCGTCAGGATATCTCCCTATGCATTTCCGCCGGAGCCGACCCGAATGCCATCAGAGCCGCATTGATCATCTGCCGGTGGGCGTCGCTTCCCCTGACCACATCCCGCCAATCCTGCCCGGTCATCGATCCATGACTGTCCTGCCAGATTTTGGAGGCGACCGAGTCCACTTCATCGGCGGTGGGCCTTCGCTGTTCAGCGAAACATTCCATCAAGAGGGCGTGAAAAACCTTTCCCGCAAACGGCTTTGCAACCGGCATAAAGCCTCCTCTCCGACGGTATTTTATAGATTTCCGTAAGGGAAATTGAATGGCCGCCCGAGTCGAGTCAAGCCATGCCGATCTGCCATCGTGGTGAATTGCCGCCTTAACCCGGCGGTTTCGCTGCTCTAACTCTTAAGGATTATCTCTTCGGTAAGGGAGTCTGCGACGGTTATCCGCACTCCACTGTCACATGCTCCATGCGCGGCAGGGCGCGGACCTGGCGGCGCACGGCGGCGACATCGGCGCCGGGGGCCAGGCTGACGATCGCGGCATGGGCATGCGGCCCGATGCGCCAGACATGCAGGTCGCGGATGGCCGCCCCTTCCGCCTCGGCCAGCGCCTTGATCCGCGCCATCAGAGCCGGTTCGGCCGTGTCGAGCAGGATCGCGGCGGTATCCTTCATCAGCCCCCAGGCCCAGCGCGCGATCACCACCGCGCCCAGCAGGCCGACGGCGGGGTCCAGCCACCACCAGCCCATATAGCGCCCCGCCAGCAACGCCATGATCGCCAGCACCGACGTCAGCGCGTCGGTCAGCACATGCACATAGGCGGCGCGCAGATTATTGTCGGCATGGCCATGCCTGTGATCATGGCCATGCCTGTGATCATGATCATGCCTGTGATCATGATCATGCCCGTGATCATGGCTATGGTCGTGTCCCAGCAGCAGAGCGCTGATCAGGTTGATGACCAGGCCGATCACCGCGACCAGCGTCGCTTCGCCAAAGGCCACCTTCACCGGTTCGAAGAAGCGCATCACGGACTCGACGGCGATGAACAGGGCGGTGAAGGCCAGGATCAGCGCGGATGCGAAGCCGGACAGGTCGCCCACCTTGCCTGTCCCGAACGTATAGCGCGGGTTGCGCGCATGCCGCCGGGCATAGCCATAGGCGGCGGCCGCCACCGCCAGCGCGCCGGCATGGGTCGCCATGTGGAAGCCGTCGGCCAGCAGCGCCATCGACCCGGTCAGCCAGCCGAAGACGATCTCGACCACCATGGTCGCCGCCGTCAGCCACACCACCCAGATCGTCTTGCGGGCATTCTCGTCATGTCCGCGCGTCAGGTAGATATGGTCGAAATAATGGCTTTCCTCGCCATCATCCGCATTGGCCACCGGAATGCCATGCACATGATCATGGTCCTCAGGATGATGGTGGCCGCCATGGCCATGGTCGTCGTGCATGCTCATTTCCCGTAGCGCCGGATCAGCGCCAGCATTTCCTCCGCCGCAGCCTCTCGCGCTGCGTCGCTGATGCCCGGCCGGGCGACATGTTCGCGCATATGCTGCTCGATCAATTCTTCCATCAGGCTGCCGACCGCACCCCGCACGGAGGCGACGAGTTGCAGCGTTTCCGAACAACCCGCGTCGCCCGACAATTGCCGTTCTACGGCGCCGATCTGCCCCGCGATGCGCCGCACCCGCGCCAGCAGCTTGTCCCGATCCGCCACGATATGCATAGGGTACCCCCCTATACTATGCCGGTCTGAAAATCAATCCGTGCATTTCCCCGCACAGCCCCTAACAAGGGTGCGATGGCGACCATGACCGATTGCGACGTAGCGATAGTGGGCGGCGGCCTTGCCGGCTGTCTGACCGCGCTCGCCCTCGCGGCGCGCCACCCGCATGTCTCCCTGAGGCTGCTGGAAAGCGGCGACAGGTTGGGCGGCAATCATATCTGGTCCTTCTTCGACAGCGACGTGGATGCCGGGGACCGCTGGCTGGTCGAGCCCCTGATCGCCCATCGCTGGCCGGAGGGTTATGAGGTCCGCTTCCCCGGCCACTGCCGCCAACTTGCCGTGCCTTATAACAGCATCACCTCGGCGCGCCTCGACGCCCATGTCCGGGAGCGGCTTGGCGATGCCGTGCTGACCGGCGCGCAGGCCACCGGGCTGACGCCCACCAGCGTCACCCTGTCCGACGGCCGCGTCATCCGCGCCAAGGCCGTGCTCGACGCCCGAGGGGGCGGCGATCTTTCCGCCCTGCGCTGCGGCTGGCAGAAATTCGTCGGCCAGACCCTGCGCCTGCATGCTCCGCACGGCCTTTCCCGCCCGGTCATCATGGACGCCACGGTCGAGCAGATGGACGGCTATCGCTTCGTCTATCTGCTGCCCTGGGACGAACGGACCGTCTTCGTCGAGGACACCTATTATAGCGACACGCCGGACCTCGACGTGCCCATGCTCGGCGCCCGGATCGCCGCCTATGCGCGGGCACGGGACTGGCAGGTGGAGGAGGTCGTCCATAGCGAGAGCGGCGTCCTGCCAGTCGTCCACGGCGGCGATTTCGACCGCTTCTGGCCGCACGACGATCCGGTCGCGCGGCTGGGGGCAAGGGCGGCGCTATTCCAGCCCATGACCGGCTATTCCCTGCCCGATGCGGTGCGCTTCGCGCTGCGCCTGGCGAATGAATGGCCGGTGGAGGGGCAACTGCTCGCCCAGGCCACGCGCGGTTGGGCGCGGGACCATTGGCGGCAGGGCGCTTATTACCGGTTGCTCGGCCGCATGCTGTTCGGCGCGGCCAGACCGGACCAGCGCTGGCGCATCTTCGAACGTTTCTATCGGCTTGATCCCTCCCTTATCGGCCGCTTCTATGCGGGCCGCTCGACGCTCGGGGATCGCATCCGCATCTTGTGCGGGCGGCCCCCCGTGCCCATAAGGGACGCCATGCGCGCCCTGTTGAGCCCTCCCGCCTGATGAACCGGACCCGATGAACCGGAAAGCGATCGTCATCGGCGCGGGCTTCGGCGGCCTTGCGCTGGCCATCCGCCTGCAATCCGCCGGAATCGACACCACTCTGGTGGAGGCGCGGGACCGTCCGGGGGGCCGCGCCTATATGTGGGAAAAGGACGGCTTCGTCTTCGACGCCGGGCCGACCGTCATCACCGATCCCGATTGCCTGGGCGAGTTGTGGCGCCTTTCGGGCCACGACATGGCGGAGGATGTCAGCCTCGTCCCCGTCTCCCCCTTCTACCGGCTCAACTGGCGCGACGGCACGAATTTCGACTATTCCAACGACGAAACCGCCCTCCGCGCCCAGATCGCCCGGCTCAATCCGGAGGATGTCGCGGGCTATGAGAGCTTCCTCGACTATGCCGACGGCGTTTATCAGGAGGGGTATCGCAAGCTCGGCTCGGTCGCCTTCCTCGACTTCGCCTCCATGGTCCGCGCCGCGCCCGCGCTGATGAAGCATCAGGCGTGGCGCTCCGTCTATTCTGTGGTTTCCTCCCATGTGAAGGATGAGAAGCTGCGGCAGGCGCTCTCCTTCCACACGCTGCTGGTCGGGGGCAATCCGATGCAGACCAGCTCGATCTACGCCCTGATCCACAAGCTCGAGAAGGATGGCGGCGTCTGGTTCGCCAAGGGCGGCACCAACCGCCTCGTCCAGGCGATGGCCACGCATTTCGAGCGGCTGGGCGGCACGCTGCGCCTCGCCGATCCGGTGGTGCAGATCGAAACCTATGGCGACCGCGCCGTCGCCGTGCGCACCGTTTCGGGCTGGCGGGGGGAGGCGGATGCCGTCGCCTCCAACGCCGACCTGATGCACAGCTATCGCGACCTGATCGGCCATCATCCCAGGGGCGAGAAACAGGCGGCGAAGCTTGCCCGCAAGCGCTGGTCGCCCAGCCTGTTCGTGCTGCATTTCGGCATCCGGGGAAGCTGGCCGGGCATCCCGCACCATATGATCCTGTTCGGCCCGCGCTATGAAGGGCTGCTGACCGACATCTATGATTATGGCGTGCTGCCGCAGGATTTTTCGCTCTATCTGCACCATCCGACCGTCACCGACCCCAGCATGGCGCCGGAGGGCCATTCGACCTTCTACGCGCTTGCCCCGGTGCCGCATCTGGGCAAGCTGCCTATCGATTGGGACCGTTTCGCGCCGGCCTATGCGGAACGTATCCTCGACGAGATCCAGCATCGCCTGATTCCCGACATCCGTTCGCGCATCGTGACGCGGTTCCATTATGCGCCGCCAGACTTTCGTCGCGACCTGTCGGCGCATCTGGGCAGCGCATTCAGCCTGGAGCCGCTGTTGACCCAGAGCGCCTGGTTCCGCGCGCATAATCGCGACGACGTCATTCCCAACCTCTATCTGGTAGGGGCGGGCACGCATCCGGGGGCGGGCATTCCCGGCGTGGTCGGCAGCGCCAAGGCGACGGCCGCGTTGATGCTGGAAGACCTGGCCTGACACATGAAGGATTTATGAAGAGACTGGCTGTCTATTGCGGCTCGGCCACCCCGGCCGATCCCGCCTATGTCGAAGCCGCCCGCCATGTCGGACGCATCCTAGCCGAACGGGGCATCGGCGTCGTCTATGGCGGTGGCCGGCTGGGACTGATGGGCGCGGTGGCCGATGCGGTGCTGGAAGCGGGTGGGGAGGTGATCGGCGTCATCCCCGAAGCGCTGGTCGGGGCCGAAGTCGCCCATCGCGGTTGCACGGAACTGCATGTCGTCCAGACCATGCACCAGCGCAAGCAGCTTTTCACCGACCTGTCCGACGGCTTCGTGACCTTGCCGGGCGGTGTCGGCACGATGGATGAATTGTGGGAAGCGATCAGTTGGGCGCAGCTCGGCTATCACCGCAAGCCGGTCGGCCTGCTCAATGTCGCGGGCTTCTATGACCAACTCATCGCCTTCAACCAGCATATGGTGGAGGCGGGCTTCATCCGCGCGCAACACGCCAATATCCTGATCCATGCCAACGCGATCGAGGCATTGCTCGACAGGATGGCGGCCTATCAGCCGCATGAAACCATCTTCGCGATGAAGGCGGATCGGTTGTGATCCCATAGCAAGACCCGTTCCGAGAAACGGGAAGCGCTGAGCCACGCTGCGGATAAATTCGGAATGTCGGGAAATGGCCAATCCAAGACATTCCCCTCCCGTAAACGGGAGGGGTTAGGGGTGGGCGCGAGCGTAGCGAGCTTCCAGCTTAGCCGTTGAAAATTCACGCAGATGCCGCGCCAGCCCACCCCCTAGCCCCCTCCCGCCTGCGGGAGGGGGAATGTCCGCAATCCACCCAAATCACCCAATCCGGCGAGTCTTGAATTTGTCCACGCCGCATAGCCGTTTCTCAACTTCGCTCGAAATGAACGGAGGTCGGGTGACTTTGGCGCCTGCGCAGGGCATGTCCTGAACATGTCCTCCGAATTTCCTGACCGCCCCTCCCTCATCGCCCAGGCTCGCGACAGCATCGCCAGGGGTTCAAAATCCTTCGCGCTCGCTTCCAGACTCTTCGACCGTTCCACCCGCGAACGGGCATGGCTGCTCTACGCCTGGTGCCGCAAATGCGACGACATCGCGGACGGGCAGGACCATGGCGGCACGATGCGCGGCGTCGCGGACGGGCAGGCGCGCCTCTCCACCATCCGCGTGCTGACCGGTGCGGCGCTTCAGGGCGAACCCACCGGCGATCCGGCCTTCGACGGCTTCGGCCTCGTCATGCGCGAATGCGCGATTCCGGAGCGCTACGCTCATGACCTGATCGAAGGCTTCGCCCTGGACGCACGCGAATGGCGCCCCCGCAGCGAGGCGGACATGCTGCGCTACTGCTACCATGTGGCGGGCACGGTCGGCTGCATGATGGCTGTCCTGATGGGCGTCGATCCCGGCGACGAAGCCACGCTCGACCGCGCCTGCGACCTGGGCCTTGCCTTCCAGCTTGCCAATATCGCCCGCGACATCAGCGAGGATGAGGCCGCCGACCGCTGCTACCTGCCGGAGGAATGGCTGGTCGAAATGGACATCCCGCCGGGCGAGCATATGAAGCCGTGGGTCCGCCCGCGCCTCGCCATCCTTGCCCGTCGCATAGCCAACATGGCCGCCGCCTATGAGGAAAGCGCCCGCCACGGCACCGGCGCCCTGCCGCCGCGATCCGCGTGGGCGGTCCTCGCCGCCGCCGGCATCTATGGCGACATCGCCCGAGAAGTGGCGCGCCGGGGCGACCATGCCTGGGACCATCGCGTCACCACGCCGAAAGGCGACAAGCTCCGCTGGGTCCTTCGCGCGGGCCTTCAGGTGCCGGGCCGCGCCCGCCGCTGGCCCGCCGGAACATCGCGGCCGGACATGCTCTGGACCCGCCCCCGGACCTGACAAAAAAAGGGACCGATACTTGCGCATCGGTCCCAAGGCATGTTCGCAGGAGGAACAAGGTGGGGCGGGCGGGCCGTCCTTACCGGCCCGCCCTGCCAAACTTACGGGTTGTAGGCGCGCTCGCCATGTTCGCCGAGGTCGAGGCCTTCCAGTTCGACCTCCTTGCTGACGCGCAGGCCAGTGACCGCCTTGGCGATGAAGATGGCGATGGCGGTGCCGATCGACGCCCAGACGATGGTGGTCAGGACCGCTTCGATCTGGACGACCAGCTTGGCGCCCATGTCATAGTCCGCAGCGCCCGGACCGCCCAGCGAGGGCGAGTAGACGATGGCGGTGCCGATGGCGCCGATCATGCCGCCGATGCCGTGGATGCCGAAGGCGTCCAGCGAGTCGTCATAGCCGAGCTTCGGCTTGAGGACGGTGACGGCATAGAAGCAGACGATCGAAGCGACGGCGCCCAGGACGATCGCACCGAAGGGGCCGGAATTGCCGGCGGCCGGGGTGACGGCGACCAGACCGGCGATGATGCCCGAACAGAAGCCCAGGGCCGAACCCTTGTGGCCGTTGACGCGCTCGGCAAGCATCCAGAACAGACCGGCCGAGGCGGTGGCGACGAAGGTGTTGATCATCGCGAGAGCGGCCGAGCCATTGGCTTCCAGCGCCGAACCGGCGTTGAAGCCGAACCAGCCGACCCACAGCAGGCCGGTGCCGACACCGGTCAGCGTCAGGCTGTGCGGCGGCATCGGTTCCTTGGGGAAGCCCACGCGCTTGCCCAGGATGAGGCAGGCGACCAGCGCCGAGACGCCGGCGTTGATGTGGACCACGGTGCCGCCCGCGAAGTCCAGCGCGCCAGCCTTGAAGAACAGGCCGCTCGCCGCCCAGACCATGTGCGCGATCGGGAAGTAGACGATGGTCAGCCACACGATGGCGAACACCATCACGGCCGAGAATTTGATGCGCTCGACCACCGAACCCAGCACCAGCGCCACGGTGATCGCGGCAAAGGTCATCTGGAAGCTGACGAACACATATTCGGGGATTTCGACGCCCGCGGTGAAGGTCGCCGCCTGCGATGCGGGCGTGATGCCCTTCAGGAAGGCCTTGTCGAAGGTCGAGATGAAGTTGCTGAGGCCGCTGGTGTAATCCGGGCCGAACGCCATGGAATAGCCGTAGATCACCCAGATCAGCATGGCGAGGCAGGCCACGGCGCCGATCTGCGTCATGACCGACAGCATGTTCTTGGTGCGGACCAGGCCGCCATAGAACAGCGCCAGGCCGGGCAGGATCATCGCCAGCACCAGGACCGTGGAGGTCATCATCCAGGCCGTATCGCCCTTGTCGACGGTGGCCGCGGGCGCGGCGGCCTGTGCCCAGGCGGGCATCGCGGCGAACAGCGACAGGCCCATGGCCCCCGCGACGCCGCTAAGCTTCTTGGAAAAGGTCATTAATTCCCCCCTTACAGAGCGGTTTCGCCGGTTTCGCCGGTGCGGATGCGCACTGCCTGCTCGACATCGAGAACGAAGATCTTGCCATCGCCGATGGCGCCGGAATTGGCGGCGGCCTGGGTGGCTTCCACGACGCGCGGCGCGAGGTCGTCGTCGCAGACCACCTCGATCTTGATCTTCGGAACCATGTTGGTCGAATATTCGGCGCCGCGATAGATTTCGGTCTGCCCCTTCTGGCGGCCGAAGCCCTTCACTTCGCTCACCGTCATGCCGGCGATGCCGAGCGAGGAAAGTGCCTCGCGGACATCGTCAAGCTTGAACGGCTTGATGATAGCCATGACAAGTTTCATGTCGCCCCCTGTTACTGGTGTGCGACAAACTACTCAGCAAGAGGCGTGCCAATTCGTAAAAGGCGGGTTAATGCGGGCTTTTGATGCGGTGCGTCAAAACAGGGCGCTGAAAAAATGGGCAGCGTCAGGACGATGCTTAAAAATTAGGCACGGCCGTTGCCTATGATCAGGCCCTCCCCAATTGGGATGAAGCCATCAGCCCAGTCGTAACGAAGTCATCCCCAACGTCATGCTGAAACAGTCCAGCATGACGGAGGAGTGGGGGTAAAGCCTTACCAAGCCTTCACCAACTCCCCCCTTCCTTCGCCGCTTCTTCCTCGCCCGGTCTGTTCGCGCGACCCAGCGTCGCATTACGATGCGGAAAGCGACCGAAGCGTTCAATCATCTCATAATGCTCCCGCGCAAAGGCCAGCGACTTCTCGTCGCCCGCTCCCTCGAACAGGCTCAGCGACAGTTTCTGGTCGTCCAGCGCTTCGCTGTGCTGGAAGGGCATGTAGAAGAACAGACGCCCCGCCCCGCCGATCTGGATGTCATAGCCATGGGCAACCGCACCGCGCGCCACTTCCCTGGCAAGAGGATCGGTCGAAAACGCCGCCGCCGATCCCCTGAACATGTTGCGCGGCAACTGGTCGAACAGCAACACCGCCGCCAGCGCGTCATCGGCCCGCTCCAGAAACTCTTCGGCGGGCAAATGGCGCTTTTCCTCCCATAATGCGCGGAAGCGCGCCTGACAGGCCCGGTCCAGCGCCGGATCATGGCTCCACCACCCCTGTTCCCCGATCCGGTTGAACCAGAAATCCAGCAGGGCAGCCGCCCAATCGGCGGTCACCGCATCATGGCTGTCGGTCAGCATGTTCATGAAAGAGATAAAGACGCAGTCTCACGCTGGTTCCTCCGCCCGTGGCGTTGGTGCCTCAGGTCGCCGTGCCGCCCACGGTAAGGCCCTCCATTAGCAGGGTCGGCTGGCCCACGCCCGCCGGCACGCTCTGCCCGGCCTTGCCGCACATGCCGATGCCTTCGTCCAGCGCCCAGTCATGGCCGATGCCGATCACCTTGGTCAGCGCCGTCGGCCCGTCCCCGATCAGCGTCGCGCCCTTGATCGGCTCGCCCAGCCTGCCATTCTCGACCTTATAGGCCTCGGTGCAGGAGAAGACGAACTTGCCCGACACGATGTCGACCTGCCCGCCGCCGAAGCTTTTCGCGAAAATGCCCGACTTCATCCGGCTCAGCAGTTCTTCCGGATCGTCCTGTCCGCCCTTGATGAAGGTGTTGGTCATGCGCGGCATCGGCGCATGGGCATAGCTTTCGCGGCGGCCGTTGCCGGTGGGTTCGACGCCCATCAGCCGGGCGTTCAGCCGATCCTGCATATAGCCCTTGAGGATGCCGTCCTCGATCAGCACATTTTCCTTCGTCGGCGTGCCCTCGTCATCGATGGAGAGCGAGCCGCGCCGGCTCATGATCGATCCGTCGTCGACCACCGTGACTCCCGGCGCGGCGACCCGCTGGCCCACGCGGCCGGAAAAGGCGCTGGTGCCCTTGCGGTTGAAGTCGCCCTCCAGGCCGTGCCCGATGGCTTCATGCACCAGCACGCCCGGCCAGCCCGGTCCCAGCAGCACGGTCATCTCGCCCGCGGGCGCGGCCACGGAACGCAGGTTGACCCGCGCCTGCGCCAGCGCCTCGTCAATGGCGCGGTTCCAGATGGCGGGTTCCATCACCTCATCGTAGAGATAGCGCCCGCCAATGCCGAACACGCCCGTCTCCCGGCGGCCATTCTCCTCCAGGATGACGGAGACGTTGAGCCGCACCAGCGGGCGGATGTCGGTCGCGGTAAAGCCGTCGGCGCGCACGATCTCGACCACCGACCAGCTTCCCGCCAGGCTCACCGACACCTGCGCGACGCGCGGATCGCGCGCACGGGCGGCGGCGTCGATGGCGGCGCAGAGCGTCACCTTCTCGGCAAAGGGCACGATCTCCAGCGGATTGACGTCGGTATAGAGATGGCGGTTGGTGTGCTGCGGCGGCGGCGCGGGCTGCCCCTTGGCCGGATCGAGCAGCGTCAGCGTCTCGGCCGCCCGGCGGATCGCGGCTTCGCTGATGTCATTGGCATGGGCGAAACCGGTCATCTCGCCCGACACGCCGCGCAGGCCAAAGCCCGCATCGGTCGAATAATCGGCGGTCTTCAGCCGCCCGTCATCGAATCCGAAGCTCTCGCTCGCCCGATATTGCAGGTAGAGTTCGCCATCGTCGCAGCCTTTCAGCGCCTCGGCGGTCAGGCGGCGCGCGCCGTCGGGATCGAGGAGGCCGGGCCGGTAGAGCAGGCCGCGGGCGTCGGTGAACTGGGGAGCAGCATCGGTCATGCCGTCCGATATAGGAGCGGCAGAGGCTAGAGCCAATCGACATTCAGCCCTGACGGCCTGCAAATGACGCTTTTCCTTGCTTCCGGTGCTCACCTACTTTGAGTAGGCTGCGCTCCGGGTCACGGAAATCCACCATTTTCGGCTCGTCATCTTCTGAATGTCGATTGGCTCTAAGCCCAACTAAAAAGGCATTTCCGTCATCCCCGCAAAGGCGGGGATTCATCTCCCCCACTCGCGTCAGGCGGAACGTGCAGGAGATGGATTCCCGCCTTCGCGGGAATGACGATTTGAATGGGATTGCCGTACTTAAAGGCTGGCGCCCGAAGGAATATCCGGCAGCCCGGCGATTTCCGGCGTATCCGCAACGCTGCCGGCCAGCACGAAGCGGCGGTCGCAATAGCCGCAGTCGATATAGCCATGCTCATCGATCTCAAGGAAGACGCGCGGATGGCCGAGCGCGGCGGGAATGTCGCCCGAACCGTCGCAGGAGACGCGGGACTTGGTGACTCGGATGATTTCAGGCGGCTGGATCATGGCCGCACCGATTAGCAGCGCTGGCGCTGCGCCGCAATATCCGTGGAGACGGGGCTTACATCAGCAGCAATGGCGGCTTCTTTTTCGGGCAGGGCTTCTCCACGCCCAGGTCCACCGCCTTGGCCG
Organism: Sphingobium sp. SA916; assembly: GCF_002894065.1. Classification (NCBI taxonomy): domain Bacteria; kingdom Pseudomonadati; phylum Pseudomonadota; class Alphaproteobacteria; order Sphingomonadales; family Sphingobiaceae; genus Sphingobium; species Sphingobium sp. SA916. The sequence continues at coordinate 16,165 of NZ_LXYF01000056.1, read as the reverse complement.
GCGCTTCCCAATCCAGGCAATCGCGGGCGGCCGCCAGCGAAATCGGCGAAAACATCAGCAGGAAGGGGGCCACTGTTCCAGCGAGAAGAAGCGTGAGAGACATGATGCAAGTGCCTCACAAAAGCGTTCCGTTGCCGGAACCTTACGCCATTCCCCCGGCCGCGGGAACAGCTTTCTCGAAGAAGGGGGCATGGTGGGCGATGACGGGCTCGAACCGCCGACATTCTCGGTGTAAACGAGACGCTCTACCAACTGAGCTAATCGCCCCCGTGGGGATTTCCCGGCGCTTCTAGGCGATTTTGCCCACCGGTCAAGCGCACATTTGCGGAACGTAACAGCAACAGCCAGAACGGAACGGACCTGAGAGTCCCGAACTATTCCCGAAGTCGCTCAGGGGACGGCCTTGCCCTTAGGTCACTAAGGTTGAGCGAATGGAAGCGTCTATGCGTTGTCCTTTGCCAACGCCCCAAATGATAGCCGCCGGGCCGCAGGCGACCATTTTTTGCCATTCCGAGCCACATTTAATTGCCGGAGAAACGGTCACTCAAGCTGTCCATTTTTTGCCAGCTTCTAACCACGCCTCATAGAAAATAAGCTCGTCGTCGCCACGGAGAATTGACCAGCCTGCCTTTTGAAGAAAAGAATTTGGCTCCATAGAAATAGTATCTTTATTGCAACCGCGTATGAACATAAAAAATAAACAGTTCTCAGATCTACCCCGGAGATTTGCCAGCATTTGACCAATGGCATCACTAGACAAATCCAGAAATTTTGGAGAGTTTAAGTTGCGCACTACGCTATTTATCATGGCATGACCGAGATGAAACGACATACAGTCATCTTCCAATAAGCCTGCAAGCCCCGGCACCGCACGTATGTCACGCTCTAAATCATCGGCGGACTCATTGAGGGCAATATCATCAGATGACCGGATGCCAAATTTTTCTAGGCCATTCATTTCTATGGGCACCTTTCGAATGATCGGCCGATAATGGCAGGTATAGCTTACACGATAGTTTAAACCCGCCCGTCCGCTAACCACCCATGCCAGCCCTTTCGTGGCACGTCCGATTGAGGCTCCTGCTTCGATTTTCAATCGAGCATTGCGACGATGATCTGCCCTTCTCCCCCCTGTAGGGGGTAAGCCATTTAGTAAGGCGGGAGGGGTCGGGAAAAAGGTAATCTCTATAACCTCCCTGTAAATTCAATCACTTACAGATAACATTACCTATAATCTTTCTATAACCAGATTATACCTTTTGAGAGTGATTTGACGGCCAGAAAAAAGCCTTTCTTTTCAAAGGGATTATAGTTTTACCGCCTCAGAGGTTGCAGAAGATTATAGGGAAAGGCCAACCCCTAAAACCGCAGAAGTCCGCCACTTTTTAGCGGATGATCGGATCATGTTGGCGAGATTACCTTTTTCCCGACCCCTCCCGCTCACAACAGGGAAGGCGGATTGCGTCAGCATGACCTTAAAGGGTAAATGAGTGTCAGGGGGCATCATGACTGACATTCAACCATTTCGTCGTGAAAAGCGGCTGAAGTCCTTGGATGAGTGCTAAGGTCCGATCCTTCATTTCAACCCGCCGAAGCGGAAACCTATAAGCCTGCCGCTCCTCATTGCGGCCGGGTTTATAATAGGCGTGGCTCTGGGGGCGCTGATCTTCCTCTAGGTGCATCAAAACGCATCAGCGCAGATCGCCGCATGACTGGCAAAAGGCCAAGGATCTGAGCCGCGTTCCTGACGGTCTCTATGTGCATCAAAAGGGACATGAAAAGCGCGCGGGCGAGGCGGGGGGAAAAGCGCGTTTTGAGGGGTGGTAGGGGGCGGCCCCGGCGGGAGACCCCGGCGTGCGGGCGCGCGGCGGCCTCGCTGCCTCGCCACCCCCGGCGGTGCCCCCGAACACCGTGGCATCGCGCGTAAGAATGTTGCGCGATCCCGATCAGGCCGCGTCCACCACTCGCCGAAATCCTGTTGACCGACTCGAACGATGTTCTTCATATGTTCCAAATCAGGAGACACGACATGCAACGCATTGACGACATTCGCGACGCGGTCGCGAAGGCGCTGGAGGCGCGCGGCCTCGACAACCGGAAGTTCTTGGGCGAGATCCGCGACGGCCAGCGGGACGACGGTCCCTACATGATCGGCGCGCTCGCCTGCGCCCAGATGTGCCGCATGGAAGTCGCGGCGGAATGATGTGGCGCGCTACGCCAATGGGTTGAAGGTCGCCACCTGCATATTCGAGGCGGCGGCATGGCATCGCACGGTCAAGGTCCAATGCCGGTGCGGGAACGTCGGCCTGTTCGACGGCCACGGCCTATGGTGGAAATTCCAGCGCAAGGGCTGGACGGATGACTTCCGCGATGCGCGCCGTCGCTTCTATTGCCGGTCCTGTTCGCAGCGCGCGGGGCGCAAGGTGCGCCCGTCATGGATAGAAACCTGCGATGATCCGCCACGGATCTGCCTGCCCCTGCCCGACGAACGGGAATGGAAGCGCGCGGTCAATCGCTTTCGCGGATAGCAAAAAGGCGGCCCGGAACCGGACCGCCTCAGCGAAAAGCAGGATTGCCGCTCCTACACCGCCTTCACCCGCTTGATGAACCGGACCGCTTCGAAGCCCAACTGGTCGTTCAGATCGAGGAAGACGGACTGCAACGGCTCGATCTCCAGTTCGAAGAAGCTGTCGAGCGCCTTGGCCGGATCGCCGAACCCGCCAGCGTTCGCCGGGATGATGCCGAGCAGTTGGGGCGGCACGCGGTGCGCGGCCAGCACGTCGTCCCGCGTCGTGTTCTTGATGCCCAGAAATTCGTCCTTGGCCCCGACCTCCGCGATCGGGATGATCTTGATGCCGCCGTCCTTCCCGTTCGGCGAATGCACGAACATATTGCGGAAATTGCCCGGCCCCTTCGCGCGTTTCAGCGCCTCGCGCATCGCGTCGATGTCGCCATTGGCGAACTCGCCGGTGGCATAGAGGATATAGCCCGCATGGCTCCCATTCTCGAAATAGCGGCGGCGGAACAGCGTGGCATTTTCATTGAGCAGGGCGGACTGGAGCGCCGACAGATATTCGGGCAGGCCGTAGATTTCCTGATTGATGTCGGGCGCGAGGATCTGATGTACTGTCCCCGGCTCGAACTCGCGCTCATTGCGATACCCTGGCACCCACCAGAAGCGGCCCGGCTCGACACCGCGCCGCGTATATTTCGCGAGGGGATGCTCAAGCCGCATGACCCCGCCCAACTGGTTGCGGATCTCCTGCGCATAGGCGTTGCCCATCACCAGATAGTCCTGCACCATCCCGGCGAAAGCCTTGCGCGACAGAAACGGCGTGGGATCGAGGCTGGCCGCCAACAGGTTCCGCTTGAGCATGATGGCGCTGCTATGGTGCGGCGACGCGCGAAAGGCGCGGGCAAGACCGTCCAGCGCGATCGGCGGCTCGTACCAGCGGCCATTGTCCCAACATTCCAGCATGTCGAGCATGGTGGCCCGGCTCAGCACCGGCTCAGGATCCCCGAAGGTGAACGCTTCGACCACGCCCCGCCGATTATCGTTGGTCGCGACGATCGCGCCGTCAGACGCTGCTGCCGATTCCCGGCGGTTTATACGGCGTGCACGCTTGCTCATTCGATAATCTCCATCGTGCCCTTGGGCGCTTCCTTGCCGTCGAGCGGTTCATTCATGAGGATGTGCATGGTCGCCCAAGCCAGATCCGCGTGGCCGTCATTGCCGCCGCGCCCTGCCTTGAAGGTGATGTTGCGCCCGCTGGTGGTCAGCGTCTTCTTGATCGAGACGAAGGCGGAAACGATGTCGAGGAACCCGACGTCGAACGCGAGGCGGCCCCGGCGCACCACATTCTGCGCTTTCATGATCATCTGCGCCTTGAGTTCGAGCGAATATTCGATCTTGGCGACCGAACAGCCCGGCAGCGCGCCCGGCTTGGCGAGCATCTGATAGACGCCCGCGCCGACCCCCTTGGCGTCGATGCCCAGATAGGTGCAGGTATAGCGGCTCAGAACCGCCTTGATGAATTCCGCCTGCTGCTCGAAATCGAGGCCGCGCAACTGGTGACGCTCAAGGATCCTGAACTTGCCGCCCTCGACCAGCGGCGGCGCGGCGATGACCAGCGCGGCATTGTCGCCATTCTCGCTTTCCTGCGGATCATAGCCCGCCCAGACCGACCGATTGCCATAGGGCCGCGCCGCCTCTGGGTTGAAGTCCTCCCACTCGACAATGCTATCGACGCCGCAGGCGATCATGTCGTTGAACTTGAAGGCCGACTGGCTGTCGTCCACGAAATCGCACATGAAGAGGTTGGCGAATTCGTCGGGCGCGTATTCGTCTTCCAGTTCTTCAATGTCGAACAGGTCACACCCGCCCATTTCGGCGTCGCGGATATTGACGATGTTGCGCCAGATCCGATCCGGGCCGACCATGCCGATCGCCAGCGCGGCATGGCTGACGTCGATCTTGATCTGATCTTCCTTCTTGCGCCGCCGGTTGCGCCGCTCGCCGGTCCAATAGGGATAGGCGGGATGCGCCACGCTGGACGGCGTCGAGAAGTAGGTTTTCCGCCACTTCTTATGCGTCGCCATGCCAGAGGCGACCTTGTTCAATTCCTCGAACGAATGGACCCAGAAGAATTCGTCAAAATAGAAATTGCCGTGACGGCCCTGCGCGGTGCGGAAATTGGTTCCAAGGAAGTGCAGTTCCGCCGCCGCTTCCTCCGCTGGCCGCAGATCCGATGTGATCAGCATAGGGTCGCCGGTCAGCGTGACGCCGACCAGCTTGGCGAAGCTGACGATATAGGACCGGAACTGATGTGCCTGGGCTTTTGATGCCGACAGGAAGATCTGGTTACGGCCCGTCTCGATCGCGTCCATCAACGCTTCGAAGGCGAAATAATAGGTCGCGCCGATCTGGCGCGACTTGAGGATCATGCGGGTGCGCTGATCCTTCGCCTGCCACCAACGATGCTGATAATCATACAAGCCGTCGAGGAAGATGCGCTTGAGTTCTTCCGCCTGCTCGGCGGTGAAATGGTTTTTCTTCGGCTTCTTGCGCTCGCCCGCGTTCCGGTTCGCGACCTTGTCGTTGAGATCGCCCGCGTGGCCGCCGGGGGCCTCATAGCGGCGGACCTTGGCCAGCGTTTCGATCTGCCGGGACAGGGCGTCCATTTCGACATAGTCGCCGCCGGTCTTTTTCTCCTTATGGATTAGCTGCATCAGCTTGATCTCAAGGGAATCCTCGATCTTGCGGATCGACGGCGCATCATCCCAGCGGTCGCGCTGCTTCCACGCCTCGATCGTCGCGCGGGGGATTGGCCCGCCGCTGTCGCCCACGATGCCGTGCAGTGCGAATTCCTCCGCGATCTGCGTCACGCCATAGCCGCGCCAGTAGAGGCTCCGTGCGTGGCGGCGCGGATCGAACTGCCACATAACGCTGGGCGCGCCGGGCTGGGGGGATTGCCCAGAGGAATTCAGATCAGTCATCGTGGCGGACCATGCCCCGCGCCCAAGCGCCTGATCATGGGCGTCTATTTGGACAGGCAGCTATCCAAATGCAGGGCCTTGAGCCTGCTCGCCCGACAGCCCCTTTCTGCGGTCATTCAGGCCACCGCCTGCTCGCCCAAGCAACCAAGGGAACCGGACCGATCATGGCAAAGACCAAATTTTTCCGCGTCGCAGTCGAAGGTGCGACCGTCGATGGCCGCGTCATCGAGCGCGCATGGATCGAGCAGATGGCGGCCAGCTATGACCCGGCCACCTACACGGCGCGGATCAATTGCGAGCATATCGCCGGTTACAGCCCCGATCGCCCCTTCAATGCCTATGGCTCCGTCCTGTCCCTCAAGGCCGAAGAAGTCGAACTGACCATCAACGGCGAAAAGAAGACGCTGCTTGCGCTCTATGCCGAGATCGACGCCAATGATCAGCTGGTCGAGATCAACAAGGCCGGTCAGAAGCTGTTCACCAGCTGCGAAATCCATCCCAACTTCGCGGGCGAGGGCAAAGCCTATCTGGTCGGCCTTGCTGTGACCGATCAGCCCGCGTCCCTCGGCACCGAAGCCCTGAAATTCGCCGTCATGTCGCGCCCAAACGTGTTCACGTCGGCGCATGAGACGGAGATCGAGCTTTTGGCTGTTCTGCCGACCGATGCCGCCACGATCGCCGAAGGCGCGAAGGCCGGTTTCCTCAGCGCCTTCGCGACGCTGTTCAAGGCGACGCCGCCGAAGGAAAATCCAGCACCGCCGCCGCAGCAGCCCCCGGCTAACGACAATTTCGATGTCGAGCGGTTCGCCACCGTCATGAGCACCCAGATCGCCAACGCCGTGAAGCCCGTCGGCGACGCCGTCACCGCCCTCCAGTCCGAACTGACCGCGCTCAAGACCAAGCTGGGATCGACGGAGCAGCAGCAGACCTTCAAGCGCACGCCCGCCACCGGCGGCAACGGCACCATCCAGACCGATTGCTGATCAGCCGCCACACCCGATCCCGCTCGCCCCGCCCAAACGCCCCACTAGGAGCCAACGCACATGCGTAATTCGACCCGCCTTCTCTTCACCGCCTATGTCAGCCAGATCGCCCTGCTGAACAGCGTTGCCGACGCCACCGTCAAATTCAGCGTCGCGCCCGTCGTGGAGCAGAAGCTGGAAGAGAAAATTCAGGAATCGAGCGAGTTCCTGAGCCAGATCAACGTCGTCGGCGTGCCCGAGCAGTCGGGTCAGAAGGTCGGCGTCACCGTCACGCGTCCGCTGGCGAGCCGCACCAACACCGCAGGCGGCACCCGCCGCACCCCCACCGATCCGACCGACACCACGGACGACGGCGGCTATTTCTGCAAGCAGACCAACTTCGATCATGCGATCAAATATGCGAAGCTGGACGCTTGGCGCCATAAGCCGGAATTCCAGACGCTGCTGCGCGACGTGATCCTCAAGCAGCAGGGCCGCGACCGCATCATGATCGGTTTCAACGGCACGTCCGCCGCCGCCGCCACCAATGTCGGCACCAACCCGCTATTGCAGGACGTCAACGAAGGCTGGCTGCACAAGATCCGCACCCATGCCGCAGAGCGGGTGCTGAGCGATGGCGCGCTGACCTCGGGCGGCACCACGGCGATCTACGTCGCCGCCGGGGTCGAAGTGGTCGATGCCGACGCCACCAACGTCGCCACCGCCGATGCGGATTTCGCCAATCTCGACGCGCTGGCCTTCGACGCGCTGGATCTGCTCGATCCTTGGCACCGCAGCGACACCGATCTTGTCGTCATCGTCGGCTGGAAGCTGGTGAAGGACAAATATTCCAATCTGCTCCAGGCAGCGGGCGACACTGCAACCGAAGGCGAAGCGGCGCACCGCATCCTGACCCTACCCAAGCAGCTGGCGGGCAAGCGCGCCGTCATCGTGCCCTTCTTCCCGGAAGACGCGCTGCTGATCACCAGCCTCGATAATCTGTCGATCTATTGGCAGGAAGAGACCCGCCGTCGCCAGATCAAGGACGAACCGGCCCTCGACCAGATCGAGAATTATGAGAGCGTCAACGAAGCCTATGTCGTGGAAGACTATGGCCGCTGCGCCTTGGTCGAAAACGTCGTGATGGGCAAGAAGCCCGCCTGATCTGATCCCGCAATCCCCTCCATCTGACAGGACACGCACATGAGCCTTGCTCGCGGCCACAGGGACAGGATCCTTGCTGCAAAAACCGTCGCGTCTGCTCCCGAAGGTGGAGCGGACGCCACCCCCGCTGCCGCAACTCTGCCGGCAGCGGGGGCGGCCAACGCCTCCCCAGAAGCCCGCGCGGCGGCGCAGATCGGCCTGCGCCTGACGCACGATCTGCGCCGCCTCAAGGAAATCCGCTCGATCGACGCCAAGGTGGCAGCGAAGCGTGAAATGCTGCCCGAATATCGGGATTGGGTAGCCGGAATCGTGGGGGCAGATGCTGGCGTGGGCACCGGCCTCGCCGCCGAAGTCGTGCCCACTGTCATGGTCTGGCTGATCGACACCGGCGCTTACGCCGATGCCCTCGACCTCGTCCCCTTCATGCTGGCGCACAAGGTCGCCATGCCTTCGCGCTATCAGCGTGACGCGGCGACGATCGTCGTGGAGGAAATCGCCACCGCAGCCCTCAAGGCGCAGGGCGCAGGCGCATCCTTCCCCCTCGAAATTCTCGATCGCGTCTCCGATCTGACCGCCAGTTTGGACATTCATGACGAAGTCCGTGCCAAGCTGCTCAAGGCGATCGGCGTCGAGCAACTGAGCGATGCTGAGGATCTTCCCGCCGACGATGCCTTCAACGCGCTGACGGCGGCAGTTTCCACTCTCAACGAAGCCCAGCGTCTGCATGAACGCGTCGGTGTGAAGGACAAGATCAAGCGCGGCCTCAAGCTGATGGCGGTCATCACCGCCGCCCGCGAGAAGGCCATTACCGAACAGAATAACGAACAGGGCGGCGCTGCCGCCTGACAGGCTCGCCCCCGGCGCTCAGGGGCGGATCGCGCGATGCGGGAGGCTTTCGGGCCGTAGGGCCGCACTCTGCCCCGATCCTCACCCCTGTAAGCCGGTGGGCCGAAAATCGGAGGAATCATCAATGCTCACTCTCGCTTGGCTGATCATCAAGGCCGTCCTGCTGCTGATCATCATGGCGATCGGCGGCATCATGGTCGCCTTCGGCATCACCTTCCGCTTTGTCATGGGCTTGGAGGCCCATCCCTCCACCATCGCGCGCTTCGCATGGCTCTGCTGGGGTCTGGCGGGCCTCGGCGTCCTCGCTTTCATCTATGCGGGTTCCGGCCTCGCTCAGATCGCGATGGTATGACGGTTCGCGAGCGCATTGCCGCCTGCGCGATGGGCGGCCTTCTCGCTGCGATCCCCACCATCTGGCTCCTTCTGTTTTTTGATGCGGTATTGCCATGACCTTCGTCGCCCGCCCTCCCGCCTCCGAGATCGAACAGCCCCCGGCAGAAGAAACAGTCATCGGCAACGACGGCTTTTTCCCCGATGTTGACCCGGCGGCGGTGCGCGAGGCCGCGAGGATTCCGACCAGCATCACGCCCGCCCGTCTGCGCGCCGCCATCCTCGGCGCGATCATGACGGTGGAAATCGACCTGCGCGCATTCGCCGCAGCTTCCATCGCCGCAGGCCATGCCACCCTTGCCGACGTGCCCGCGCCGCCGATGGGCGGCGAGAGCGTGCAGATGTTCCGCTACAGCCGTGCCATCGCGCTCTATGCGAAGGCCGAACTGATCGAGCGGCACCGGGATTTCGACACCACCGCCGCCGGTGGCGGGCAGGCGGACGAACTCACCCCGACGATCGGCGAACTGCGCCGCGACGCGATGCACGCTATCCGCGACATGCTGGGCGTCACGCGGACCGTCGTGGATCTGATCTGATGGCGTCCGAGCAGCGCCTTGTCGCCCGATCAGGGGACAAGCTGGACCTGCTGCTGTGGCGCGATGCCGGGCTTGGTCCCAGCGAGATTTCCCGCGTCTGCGACGCCAATCCGGGGCTGGCCGATCTCGGCCCCATTCTTCCGCTCGGCACGATCGTCATCGTGCCCGCAACCGCCGACGCAAGCGCAACCCGCGTGCGCCCCCTCATTCAGCTTTGGGATTGATCCATGGACCTGCGCCACCTTCTGGAATCCGCCGCCGAATTGATCGGCTCGCTAACCCCGTCGCTGATCGGTTCCGCCGTCGCGCAGGCATGGAAGCCCGCCCTGCCTTTCCGCCAGCGTTTCCTCCAGTGGGTGGTTGGATCGACGGTCAGCTATTACGCGACCATCGCCATCATCGCCGTGACGGGATGGAACCACTTCGCCGCGCAGTCGATCGCCTTCGCCGTCGCGCTGCTCGCCTTCGACGCTACCCCCCGCATCGCCAAGGCCGCGATCGACACGCTGACCAGCGTGCCGGGCCGCGTCGCTGACCGCTTCCTGCCCAAGAAGGACTGACCATGCAGCTGTCGCCCAATTTTAGCCTGGCCGAATTCACCGCATCGGCGACCGCCGTCGCGCAGCGGATCGACAACACGCCCAACGCTGCCCAGATCGCCGCCATGCGCCTGCTATGCGTCAAGGTGCTGGAGCCGCTGCGCGCCCATTTCGGGCGGCCCGTCCGGATCAATTCGGGGTTCCGCTCGTCGCGCCTGAACCGCGCCGTTGGGTCGACCGACAGCAGCCAGCATCCGAAGGGCGAAGCCGGTGATTTGGAAATTGTCGGCATCGACAATGTGACCGTGGCGACCTTCATCCGCGACCACCTGCCTTTTGATCAACTGATCCTCGAAAATTACACGCGGGGCCAGCCCAACAGCGGCTGGGTCCATGTCAGCTATCGGGATGGCCGGCTGCGCAAGGACGTCCTGACCTATTCGCGCCGGGCCTATTTCAAGGGGCTACTGGCATGATCGGGAAATCGCACCTCGCCATGGCCGCCGCGCTGGCCGCCTGCACGGCAGGAATCGGCGGCTTCTTCTACGGCACCAGCGTCGGCAGCGCGCAGGAACAGGCGGCGCAGAAACGCGCCGACGATGCGCGGGAGGCCGCCGCCAAGAAGCTACAGGCCCAGCTGGACGCCTCGACCGAGCGCGCACAGGCGGCGGAATATGCCCGGCAGGGCAATGTCAGGGAAATCTACAATGAAACTCAGAAGGTCATCGAAAAGCCGGTCTATCGCAATCTGTGCGTCGATGCTGATGGCGTCGGCCTGCTCGACCGCGCCGCAGCCACGGCCAACAGCGAAGATCTCTGGGGGATTGCTGGCGACACCCGCCCCATTGCCGAAAGTCCAGCGGACTGACGGGGGCGAGATGACCGGGGCGCAATGCCTCGGCAGTCTCACCAGCATCTTTGACGTCGCGGGCCAGATCCGCGCCACCCTGATCGAATTGCAGGCGCAGGCCCGCATGGCGAACGCACGGGCGGATTGACGATGCGCAAGGCCGACAGCCTGCGGCAGTGGCTCACCGCCTTCTTGCCCGACCTGAAAACCCATCCTGACCGCCTTCAGATCTATGTCGAGGAAGGCCAGATCGGCACGCGCCAGTCCCGCACCCTGTCATTCGTTTATGCCTATACGCTCAAGGTCGGGATCTGGGAATTTGCCGGGGATGCCGACACGATCATGGTGCCGATGCTGGCATGGATCGAGAAGGAACAGCCCCAGCTGCTGCGCCGCACCGATAGCCAGCCCTTCACCTTTCAGGCCGAACTGCTCGACAGCGAAGCGTCGGACATCCTGATCTCGATCGACCTGACCGAAACCGTGCTGGTCCTGCCCCGCGAGGATGGCAGCGGCTATGACGTCCAGCACCCGGCGGAACCGAATTTCTGCGACGCCTTTGACGGCGTGACAGCTTCCTTCCTTCAGGGCTTCGGCAATGCCGAACTGTTGGTTGAAACGTCCGATCCCGACGCCGATCTGACCCCGGCGATTCCGCCCGACGCATGAGCGAAGATCTTTCCGAGATCGAGCGCATTGCCGGGGCGCTCATCCGCAGTCTGTCGTCAGGCCAGCGCCGCACCCTCATGCGCCGCATGGCCCGCACCTTGGCCCAGAGCCAGCGCGAGCGCATCGCCGCCCAGCGCCAGCCTGACGGATCAAAATTCGAGGCGCGAAAGGAGAAAGCCCCGCCAGTGTCGGGCCGGGGCGCGACATGCTTCCTCTATCCTTCCGGCGGCGGCGGCGAGCCGCGCAAGGTCATCATGAAGTCTTTCGCCTGGACGACAGGCCGCATGATGACCGGCTTCGATATTGAGGCGGGCGGGATCCGCTCATTCGAGTTCGACAAGGTCGTCAAATGGCTCCCGGTCCCGGAGGAGCATCGCAACGCGGGCGGCAGCAGCCTGCGCCGCCGGGGTGGCCTGCGTCGCCGCGCCATGTTCCGGCGCTTGGCGAGCGGGCGATTCCTGCGCACCGGCACGGACGATCAGGGCTTCTGGGTCGGCTTTTCGGGCAAGGTGTCGCAGATCGCGGGCGTCCACCAATATGGCCTGCGCGACAAGCCGTCCCTGCGGGCACAGGCTGTGCCCTACCCCAAGCGTGAACTGCTCGGCGCAACCGCTGCCGATCGCCAGCAGCTGCTCGATACCCTGCTAATCCACCTTGATCAGCAATAAGTTGCGTCAAGCATCAGAGGCGAAATAGCGACTCCCATCCTTTGGCAAAAACGCTATAGCTGGCCGGGGGGAATCGATATGGCAAGTATCTGGAATGGTTGGGCACCACCTCCAAAGCGGAAGGTGTTCGTGAGCTACTTTCATCGCGGGCATCAAGCCTACTATGATGCGTTCTCGCATCACTTCGGCACGCAACTCGACCTATTCACAGATCGTTCGTTGGATCGCGCCCGCGACAGCGATGATCCAACTTACATTATGCGGCATATACGGGAGACACACCTTAAGGGCGCGTCCACGCTCGTCGTGTTGTGCGGTTCAGGGACCAATAAGCGAAAGTACGTTGACTGGGAAATAAAGGCGGCTCTGGACCAAAAAATGGCGCTTGTTGCAGTGAAGCTGCCAGATCTAACAGTCATAGGTGACGGTTGCGACAAACCTGCTAGGCTACAGGACAACATAGACAGCGGTTATGCCGTTTGGACATGGTGGGAGAACTTTACTATTAACGCAGAAGCAATGACTGCAACGGTAGAGGAAGCGAATAAACGGTCCAAACTTCTTATCACCAATTCGCGGGCGCGGCGATTGCGTAATGGCTGACAAGAATATTGCGGAAGCTGAGACGACTATATCATTGCTTAACTTGGTGTTCGACACCGGCAAGCACGAGATCGTTCTTCATGCGAATGCGTGGTTGCTGCTCTGCGCGGCGGCGATCTTTCTTGTCGCTCTGTTCATTCTTAGGGGTAGGATCGGGCGCTGGACTCGCTCCATGGAGTTTGACGAAGCCGTCATTGGCATTGGAAGCGGCAAAATGAAGCTTCGTCCAAACAACACAGATCGCCAAGTTGCCTATCAAGTTTGGGTAGAACTCAGCACTCGAAAGATCGGTCTGGAAATTGACCTAGAACACGATGTCGTTTCAGAAATTTACGATTCCTGGCATACGTTTTTCGGGGTCACTCGTGACTTGATCAAGTCAGTGCCTGTGACGAAAGTTACAGATAAAAGCACACAGAAAATCATAAATATGTCTATTGCAGTTCTGAATGAGGGCCTTCGGCCTCATCTGACCCGCTGGCAGGCCCGTTTTCGGGGCTGGTTTCAGCATCAGATGGACCAAGCCGAACGGAAGGGGCTGGAGCCACAACTAGTCCAGCGGGACTTCCCGGCTTTCGCTGAATTGCAGGCTGATCTTCTCCAAGTGAATGCGCGCCTTATAGCCTATCGTGCTGCCATGAGGGCTCTCGTCTACGGAGAGGCAGGCGGTCAGACCCCTTCAATGAAGCTGTCGTAATTACAGTCCATTTGGATAGCCGCCTGTCCAAATACAGGGGCATAGCGCACCCCCATCGCCTGCCCCGACATGGCCGCCATGGCCGATGCAACCTTCACCGCCGTTGATCTGTCGCGCCTTCCCGCGCCGGACATCATCGACCCGCTAGATTTCGAAACGATCTATGCGGATGCCGTCGCATATCTGCAGACGCTGATGCCGGATTTTGTGAGCCGGGACAGCGACCCGGCGTCCAAGCTGCTCCAGACATTCGCCTATTTCGCCCAGCTGCTGCGCCAGCGTGTCAACGACGCCGCCCGCGCTGTCATGCCCGCTTATGCCGTGGGCGCGGATCTGGACAATATCGCCGCCCTGTTCGGCATCACCCGCCTGACCATCACCCCGGCGGATGACGTGCTGGGGATCCCGGCTGTCATGGAGAGCGACGCCGATTTCCGCCGCCGCATGGTGCTCGCCCCCGAAGGCTATTCCGTGGCGGGGCCGGAAGGGGCCTATATCTTCCACGCCCTGTCGGCAGACCCGGATGTGCTGGACGCCAGCGCGACCAGCCCCGGTCCCGGCGAAGTGCTGGTGTCGGTTCTGTCCCGCACTGGATCCGGCGTGGCGTCCGCCGGGCTGATAGCCACTGTCGCCGCCTATGTGTCCGACGAAACGCGCCGCCCGCTGACCGACTTTGTGACCGTCCAATCCGCCGCGATCGTCAATTACAACGTCAACGCCACCATCACGACATTCAGCGGCCCCGATGGTAGCGTGGTTCTCGACGCGGCCCGCGCCAAGCTGGATGATTATGTCGCCTCCAGCCACCGTCTTGGCCGCGACATCACCCGATCGGGAATCTTCGCCGCCCTGCATGTCGAGGGCGTGCAGAATGTTATGCTGACGTCCCCGGCTGCGGACATCGTCGTTTCGCGCGAGCAGGCCCCCCACTGCACCGGCATCACGCTCAGCTACGCGGGGACGGGCGAATGACCTATCCGTCCATTCTGCCCCCCGCCTCGACGGATCTTGAAAAGGCGCTGGAACAGGTCATTGCCCGACTGCTCGACATCGCCGTGCTGGTCAGGGAAGTCTGGTCGCCCTCCAACTGCCCGATCGCCCTTTTGCCGTGGCTGGCTTGGGGCCTGTCGCTCGATAATTGGTCCAGCGATTGGCCGGAAGGCATCAAGCGCGAGCGCGTGCGCAAGGCCATCGCCATTGCGCGCCAGAAGGGAACGGCAGATTCCGTGCGCTCAGTGGTCGCCAGCTTCGGCGGCTCAGTTGCAATCCGCGAATGGTGGCAGATGGAGCCAAAAGGCGACCCTTTCACATTCAGCCTTGTTCTCAACCTTGACCAGAGCGGCGCGCCAGTTTCGGCGGCATTTGTCGATCAGGTCATCGCCGAAGTCAGCCGCGCCAAGCCGGTGCGCAGCCACTTCACCTTCACCCAAGGAATCACCGCGAAGGCCAGCGTCGGCCTGATCGCGGCTGTTCGCCCGACCATCTACGCCCGCCTGTCCTGTACTGCACCGGCGGCCTGACCGGAGGAATCATGGCCCTTACCTTCATCGTCACTAATGCGGGCCGCGCCGCGCTTGTAAACGCGGCCAATACGGGCACCGCCCCCGTAACCATTACGCAGGTCGGATTAACGGCAACTGCCGTCACACCCACCCTCGCAACGGCGGCGCTTCCCGGTGAGTTCAAGCGCCTCGCTACCCTTTCGGGTGACGTCGTGGCGGACGACACAATCCATCTTATTGTCCGCGATGAAAGCGGCGATGTTTTCACGGTCCGCAGCCTCGCCATGTATCTGGCCGATGGCACGCTGTTCGGCATCTACGGTCAGGCCTCCGTGCTGATCGAGAAATCCGCGCAGGCCATGATGTTGCTCGGCATCGACGTCAAATTCGAAGACATCGCTGCCACTACCATCACCTTTGGCAACGCTAATTTCCTCAACCCGCCTGCCACGTCGGAACGGATGGGCGTGGTGGAATTGTCCACCCTCGCCGAGACGATTGCGGGCCTCGATACCTCGCGCGTCCCGGCTGAAAAGATGGTCAAGGATGCCGTTGCCGCATGGCTCGATGCCCGTTTTGGCGCGAATAATTCGGGCATCTGGCATCCGGCGAACGACGGCGCAGGCTCCGGCCTCGACGCCGATCTGCTCGACGGCCAGCAGGGCAGCTATTATTCCAACATCACCGCTCGCCTCGGATACACGCCGGTCCAGCAGGGCACGGGCAACGGCCAACTGGCGGCCAACGTCGTCAAAATCGGATGGTCTGGAACACGCTTGAAGGGGACCGTTGACGTCACCGATCAAGGCAATTTCGTTTTTGATAACAATCTTTCTGGTGGCGCGCTGGATATAAACGGCGCGATCGTTCGCCGTGGTAGCAACCATCTATTCGGCCCTGACAATGATGGTAGCGGATCCGGCCTCGACGCCGATCTGCTCGATGGGCAGGACGGGAGCTACTATAGCAACATCACGGCCCGGCTTGGATATACGCCAGCGAACAGGGCAGGCGACACGTTTACAGGGAACATCGCTGTTCCGACCATCTATGCGGGGCAAGTGGCGCTGCCGAATAGTGGTGCCAATCAGGCCATCATCTACCTGCATGAAACGGGAGTGTCTGTCGTCAGAACATTTGGCGCAGATCGCGGCGTAGATTAGCGGAGCGCGGGCCTCGTCCTGGGGTTGATATTAAGCGGCGAGCTTGCGGTGCTGCAAGCGTCGGTGTTCGATGGTCT
>NZ_LXYF01000055.1:0-43699 GCF_002894065.1 Sphingobium sp. SA916 | reverse complement strand
GCTCGTTCGACTTGCATGTATTAGGCATGCCGCCAGCGTTCGTTCTGAGCCAGGATCAAACTCTCAAGTTTGATGTCCGATCTCGATCCAGGAGGAATAATCCCAAACCGAAACCGCTCATTTCTAGGAGCCATTCCTGCACAAATCTTACATGGTGTGTAAGGACATTGTGAGGATGGCTAATTTAACCGAGTACCCTGCGCCTAGAAGCCGCAAGAACCCGGAGCCGCCGCCCACATGTCCCTTCATCAATCAACAATGTCAAAGAGCCGACAACCATACCGGACAGCCATCCTACCCCGTTCCTTGCGTTCCGGGAGACCAGCGTCCGTACATGTTGGCGACCGTCGTTTCCGCCGTCCCTGTGGGGCAGCGCCGCGTCGGTGAAGGGGCATATATGGAGGGCTTCCCGAACCGTCAAACCCTTTTTGCAATTTTATTTCAGAATTTTTTGGGACTTGCCGGATAGAGGGGCCCCGCGGCCATGAACGGTCCGGAAAACAGGAATGAAGATGGGTTTGCAGGACGCCGACGCAAGCGACGCCGGTTTTGGCTCGAAGATAAGAAGCGCGATCCTCTGGCGGTCGGGCAGCCAGATCGTGGCGCAGATGCTGAGCTGGGTCGTGACATTGGCCGTGATTCGAATGCTCGATCCCGCCGATTACGGTCTGTTCGCAATGACGCAGGTGATCCTGAACTTCGCGACCTTCCTCAACGGCTATGGGCTGGTGAGCGCGCTGGTGCAGTCCGAAACCGTCGAGACGCACAAATTGCGGCAGGCGTTCGGCATCATGCTGTTGCTGAACGGCGGACTTGCCCTGGCCCAGCTTGCGGTCGCTCCGCTGGCAGCGGCCTATTATGAGCAGCCCATGGTTGCGGATCTGCTGCGGGTGCAGGCGCTGCTCTATCTGTCGACGCCCTTCATCTCGATTCCCGAGGCGATCATGGGCCGGGCGATGGATTTCCGGCGGCCCGCGCTGGTCAACCTGATCGCGGCCATCGCGTCTGCGGCGGTGGCGCTGACCGGGGCGCTGTCGGGCTGGGGCGTCTGGACATTGGTGTTCGCGCCGATTGCGGGATTCTGGGTCAAGGGCATAGGCTATGTGCTGGCGACCGGGTTCATGCCGATTCCCAGTTTCGATTTCCGCGGGACCGGAGCGATGGTGGCCTATGGCGCGTCGCTGCTGGGGGGGCAGCTTTTCTGGATCGTGCAGAGTCAGGCCGACATCTTCATCGGCGGGCGCGTGCTGGAGCCGCATCAACTGGGCCTTTATGCCGAAGCGCTGTTCCTGACGCAGATATTCGTCAGCAAATTCATCCCGCCGCTCAATGACGTGGCCTTTCCTGCCTATGCGCGGATGCAGAAGGACCCGTCGCGAATCGCATGGTCCTTCTGCAAGGCGGTGCGGCTGCTGCTGCTGATTAGCTGCCCGGTCTATCTGGGCATGGCGGCGACGGCGGGGCCGCTGGTCGAGACGCTGTTCGGGGCGAAGTGGCGGGACATGGCGCCTTTCGTCGCGATTCTGGCGCTCGCCATGCCGTTCATGACGTTGCAGGTGATGTTCGCGCCGGTCAGCAATGCGCTGGGCCGGCCGGGGACGACGGCGCGGGTGGCGGCGGTGGGCGCGGTGCTGATGCCGGCGGCCTTCTTGATCGGGATTCGTTTCGGGGCGATCGGACTGGCCTGGGCCTGGCTGTGCGCCTTTCCGATACTCACGCTCGTCACCGCCCGGCTGGCGGGCGCGCCGATGGGGTTGCGGCTGATCGACCTGATGCGGGCGGCGGCGCCGGGGCTTGGCTGTTCGCTGTTGATGGCTGCGGCAGTGATGACGATCGACCGGCTCTTGCCGCCCCTCGCCGCGCCGATCCGGCTGGGGATATTGGTTCCGGCGGGGGGCCTGGCCTTTCTGGCCGCGCTGATGCTGTGCGCGCGGGGGACGCTGATGGAGCTGGTCGCGCTGGTCGTTCGGCGGGCCCCGCCGGTCGAGGCGCCCGCGTGAAACGGGTCAGGCGGTCTGGATATAGTCGCGCAGGGCGGCCGCTTCCGATTCGATCGAATCGATGCGGAACTTCACCAGATCGCCTATCGACACCAGTCCGACCAGCGCGCCGTCGACCACGACGGGCAGATGCCGGATGCGCCGCTTCGTCATCAGCGACAGGCAGTGGATGACGGGCGTCCGCTCGTCCGTGGTGATCGCCGGGGCCGTCATGATCTCCCCCACCGGGCGCTCCAGAACCCCTGCCCCCTCCTGCGCCACGCGATAGACCAGGTCGCGTTCGGAGAAGATGCCGACCACCTTGCCGTCATCCACCACCGGGACGCAGCCGATCCGCCGCTCGGCCAGCAATTGCACCACCGACAGGACCGTGTCGCCCGATTGCACCTGGACGACATCCTGTCCCTTGCGTTGCAGAATCGCCGCGATCGTCATGGTCCGTCTCCCTGCCTGCCGGCTAAATGCCTCAGTCCCTTGATGATCCCACTTTCACACTCCAAAGGAAAGGGATGACGCACAGACAAGGACTTGATGACCCGCAGGTCGCGCAGGTCGCATGGCGGCGGTTCCGCCGCATCATGGGATGGATGGCGCTAGGCGGCGCATTGTGCGTCGGGGCGGCGCTGCTCTTCCTGCGCTGGTGGGCGGGCCCCATGCCGATCCATATGGTCATCGCCACCATATTGGGCGTCTGGTTGACGTTCATGTTGGAGACGGGTCTGATGGCGCTGGCATTTCTGTCGAGCGGAACGGGACATGACGAACAGGTCATCGACCGGATGAAGGATGAGGTTTCCAGTGATGACTGACGAAAAGGGCGAAGTGGTGTTGCGCGTGGTGCCGCACATCACGGACATCAACGCCAATGGGCATATTTTCGGCGGCTGGGTGTTGAGCCAGATGGACATTGCCGGCGGCATCATCGCCGCCCGGATCGCCCGGGGCGCCGTAGCGACCGTCGCGATAGAGGGCATGACGTTCATTGCCCCGATCCTGCTGGGCGACATCGTGTCGGTCTATGCCCATGAGGAAAGGCGGGGACGGACATCGGTCGCCATCCGGATCGATGTCGTCGCGACGCGGGGATCGCAGGAGACGAAGGTCGAACTGACGAGCGGCCTGTTCACCTTCGTCGCTTTGGATGAAAATCACCGGCCGCGTCCGCTGCCCATTGCCTGATCCCGTCGAGGCCGTGCCGGAAGCATGAAAAAGGGAACAGCGCAGCGGCACTGTCCCCTTTTCTTGACGCTCGTCCCCACCCATCCGGGTGGAACCGGCGCCTATTCGGCGGCTTCAGCAGCAGGCCGGGCCCGGCGGGTGCGCTTGCGCGGGGCTTCAGCGGCAGGTTCCGCATCATTGTCGGCGCGCGCGATCGAGGGCGGCAGCACCGCCAGATCCAGACCGCCCTGGCCTTCCTCCTGCGCGGCCGCCGCCTTGCGCGGACGTCCGCGACGGGCGCGGGGAGCCTCAGCCTCGGGCTGCGATTCCGGAGCGGCCTGCATGGGGGCCGACGGCTGAGGCGCGGTTTCGGGCTGCCGCTGTTCCACGGCTTCCTCGATGGCCACTTCCTCTACCGGCGGGCGTTCCCGGCGCCGTTCGTTACGATCGTTGCGGTCGTTCCGGTCATTGCGATCGCGCCGATTGCGGTCGTTCCGGCCTTCGCGATAATCGCGCTGCTCGTCCCGACGGCGATCGAAGTCCTGCCCGCGGTCGCTCGCCTGATCGGCGCGCCCGTCCTCGCCCGCTTCGTCCCCGGCATCGAAATCGTCGAAATTCTCGTCGAAGCTTTCGTCGCGCGGGCGGAAGCGTTGCTGCTGCTCCTCCTGACGGGCGCGATTGTCGGCCAGCACGCGGAAATAATGGTCGGCAAACTGCAGATAATATTCCGCATTCACCCGATCGCCCGCCATCTGGGCATCGCGCGCCATATTCTTGTATTTTTCAAGAAGCTGGGCCGCATTGCCGCGCGCGCGGCTGTCGATCCGGTTGCCATTGTCACCGCCGCCCCGATTGCCACCGTTGGGCCGGCCATTATTGTTGTTCCGGCCGCGATTCCGGCGACCGGCCTGCCTGTTGTTGATCAAGAGCTGATCCTTGCGTTCACTTTGCCATCATTCACGGAAAAACACTGTTCAGTCGCCATCCTTCAGCACGGCCTGACCATCAGGCCGGATAAGGCTCCGCCAGGCAGGGGCCGAGCGATCGGCCTATGCCCTTGACCTGCCAGAGGCGCCTGCGCAGCAGCGCCGTCGTGACTTTGAAGGAGCGGGAAAACGGCCTTTTCTTGTCGCGGCCCCACAGGGCAGATCCTCAGGATAGTGCCGTCCCTAAGCTCCATGTAGTGGCTTCCCGGCCATAAACCAAGCAATTTTAGCTTGTGCCGGCGCAAATCCTTCGCCGGGTCAGACGGATGGAGCCACGGTTGCGATCAGGCAGCGGTCATGACCGGCGAGATCGTGGCGGACCGCGACGCTAAGTCCTTGATCGGCAAGCAGGGTGGAGACGCTGAGCCGTTGGTCGTAGCCGATCTCGATGGCGGCCATCCCGTCCGGCGCCAGCAGCCGGGGCAGCATCGGCGCGATCCGGCGATAGTCATCCAGCCCGTCCGCGCCTGCGAAAAGGGCGCTTTCGGGCTCATGGAGGACGTCGCCCGCCAACGCAACGTCGCGGGCGATATAGGGTGGATTGATCAGGATCAGGTCGAAGGAGCCGTCCATTCCCTCCGCCCAGTCGCCCATCCGGAAATAGGCGCGTTCGCTGAGATCCAGCCGATCGGCATTGCCCTGGGCGACCGCCAGCGCCGCCGGGGAAATATCAACGCCCACCCCGCTTGCCTGCGGCCATTGGCTGAGCGCCGCGAGCAACAGCGCGCCGGAACCGGTGCCGAGGTCAAGGATGCGGGAGGGACTCCGCGCGCCGAAATGGTCGAGAGCGGCCTCGATCAGCGTTTCGCTGTCAGGACGGGGAATGAGGACATCGGGCGTGACGCGCAGGCTGATCGTCCAGAAATCGCGCGCGCCGGTTATATAGGCGATGGGTTCGCCGGTCAGGCGGCGGTCGATCAGCGCTTCGAAGCCGGGCGGGACGCTGAGGTCGCGCTGGCGCATCAGCAACTCGTTGCGGTCGATCTCAAGCGCATGGGCGAGGAGCAGTTCCGCGTCGAGGCGCGGGGTCGCGCTGATGGGCGTGAGGCGGGCGGTTGCCTGACGCAAGGCTGGAGCGACCCCCATATTTGTCATTCCCGCGAAAGCGGGAACCCATCTCCAGACGCTGCACCAAGTAGCAACCTATGGGAGATGGATTCCCGCCTACGCGGGAATGACGGATGGTGTTGAGAGGGCGACGGCATCACGCCACGCCATCCAGTTGGGCGAGGCGGGCGGCTTCGTCCTCCGCCACCAGCGCGTCGATGACTTCGGACAAGCCCGGTCCTTCGAGGATTTCGGGCAGGCGGTGCAGGGTCAGGTTGATGCGATGGTCCGTCACCCGCCCTTGCGGGAAATTATAGGTGCGGATGCGTTCGGACCGGTCGCCGGAGCCCACCATCGCCTTGCGCGCGCCGGCCTGTTCGCTCTGGGCGCGCTCGCGTTCCATCTCATACAGGCGGGCGCGCAGCACCTGCATCGCCTTCGCCTTGTTCTTGTGCTGGGATCGCTCGTCCTGCTGCGTCACCACGATGCCGGAGGGCAAGTGGGTGATGCGAACGGCGGAATCGGTGGTGTTGACGTGCTGGCCGCCCGCGCCGGACGCCCGGTAGATGTCGATCTTGAGGTCACTGTCCGCGATCTGGACGTCGACCTCCTCCGGCTCCGGCAGCACCGCGACGGTGGCGGCGGAGGTGTGGATGCGTCCTCCGCTTTCCGTGACCGGAACGCGCTGGACACGGTGGACGCCGCTCTCGAACTTCAGCTTGGCGAAGACGCCGGTGCCGGTGACGCTGGCGACGACCTCCTTATAACCACCGACTTCGGAGGCGTTGGCGGAAATGAGTTCCATCTTCCAGCCCTGCGCGTCGGCATAGCGCTGGTACATGCGGAACAGGTCGCCCGCGAACAGCGCCGCTTCGTCGCCGCCCGTCCCCGCGCGGATTTCCAGCATGGCCGGGCGCGCGTCGGCGGCATCCCTGGGCAGCAATTGCAGCGCGAGGGCGCGTTCGGCCTCCGGCAACTGACTTTTGATCAGTTGCATCTCCTCCTGCGCCATTTCGCGCATCAGCGGGTCGGCATCCGCATCCTCGCCGCCCGCCATATATTCGAGGGCGCTCAGTTCCTGGCGCAGGCGGCGGACTTCGTGGGCGGCCCTGGCCACCGGCTCGATCTCCGCATATTCCTTGGACAGCCGCACGAACTCCTCCGGCGCGAGGTCGGCACGCGTCATCGACGCCTGCACCTCGTCCCGGCGCGCTTCGATCTGCGCGATGCGTTCGGCGGAGATATGCATCAGCGCGTTGCCAGTTTCCCGATCAGCGCATCTAGGGCGACGGCTTCCTGTTCGCCCGTGCCGAGATTGCGGACGGCCGCCTCGCCCCGCGCCAGTTCGTCGTCCCCTAGGATCACCGCCCAGGCCGCGCCCGAAGCATTGGCCCGCTGCATCCGCTTCTTCATGTTGCCGCGATAGCCCATGTCGCAGGCAATGCCCGCGCGGCGCAGGTCGGCGATGATGCCGGTGGCCCTGACTTCGGCGGCTTCGCCCATGGGTATGACGGCGACGGTCGGGCCGGCAATCTCCGGCATATCCACCAGCATCGCCAGCCGCTCGATCCCCGCCGCCCAGCCGACCGCCGGAGTCGAGGGGCCGCCGAGATTCTCGATCAGCCCGTCATAGCGCCCCCCGCCCAGCACCGTGCCCTGCGCGCCGAGCCGGTCGGTGATGAACTCGAACGCCGTGTGGCGGTAATAATCGAGGCCGCGCACCAGCCGGGCGTTGCGCTCCCACGCCACACCCGCCGCGTCGAGGCCCGCCGTCACCTTTTCGAAGAAGCTGCGCGCTTCATCGGTCAGATAGGCGTCGATGTCCGGCGCGCTGTCCGCCACCGGACGGTCGCGTGGGTCCTTGCTGTCGAGGATGCGCAGCGGATTGCGGTGCAGGCGATCAAGGCTCTCTTCCGAAAGCTGATCCCGATGCGCCTCGAAATGCGCGATCAGCGCGGCGCGCCACGCTTCGCGGCTCGGGCCGTCGCCCAGCGTGTTGAGGTTGAGCGTCACGCCTTCCGATACGCCCAGTTCCCGCAGCAACTGGTCGGCCAGCACCAGCAGTTCCACGTCCGCGCCCGGCTCGCCCGCGCCGATGACCTCGGCGTCGAGCTGGTGGAACTGGCGGAAACGGCCCTTTTGCGGACGCTCGTAACGGAAGAGCGGGCCGTGGGTCGCCACCTTCAGCGGCGCATATTGCTGCCAACCCTCGGTGATATAGGCGCGGGAAATGCCTGCCGTGAATTCCGGGCGCAGGGTGATGCTGTCGCCGCCGCGATCCTCGAACGTGTACATTTCCTTGGAAACGACGTCCGTGCTTTCGCCCAGCGAGCGGGCGAACACCGCCGTCGATTCGAACACCGGCACTTCCACCCGCTGGAATCCGTAGAGCCTGCGCACCCGGTCGAAGGTCGCGACCACATGGGCGAAACGTTCCTGAAACGCTTCGCTCGTGCCGCCCAGCATGTCCTGCGTGCCGCGCACCGGGCGCGGGGTTTCGATCTTCGCCATGGGGCAGCGCCTTTAACGATAAAGACGGCTCAAGGAAACGCGCTTTTTTGTCGTAAAATATGCCAAGAAGAGTTGGGGGTGGACGAGAGCGGAATGGCTCGCCATGCTGTTGTTATACGGTCGTTCGACCGCACGCTTTTTCGGAGATGTTCATGATCCGCAGCCTTGCTGCCGCCCTTTTCCTTTCCACGGCGATCGCAACCCCGCTGATCGCGCAGGATGCGATCCGCTCCAAACCCACGGCGCTGCCGGTCGACTATGCCGCGCCCGCGCCCAAGGATGCGCCCTATCCCGGCGGCACGATCAGGCTGGAGGTCGACGCCACCGATACGGTGCAGCGCATCTTCCGGGTGAAGGAAACCATCCCCGTCGCCGCCGCCGGGCCGATGACGCTGCTGATGCCGCAATGGCTGCCGGGCAACCATGCGCCGCGCGGACAGATCGAGAAGCTGACCGGCCTCAGCTTCACGGCCGACGGCAAGCCGCTGGCGTGGAAGCGCGATCCGCTCAACGTCTATGGCTTTGTGATCGACGTGCCGCAGGGGACGAAACAGGTCGTCGCATCCTTTCAGTTCCTGTCCGCCACCCAGCCCAATCAGGGCCGCGTCGTCGTCACGCCCAAGATGCTCAATATCCAGTGGGAGTCGGTGTCGCTCTATCCGGCGGGCTATTATACGCGGCAGATTCCGATCCAGGCGACCGTGACCTATCCCGACGGCTGGCAGGCCGCGACAGCCTTGCGGGGCAAGAAGACCGGATCGACCGTCGCTTATGAGACGATCGACTATGAAGCCTTGCAGGATTCGCCGGTGTTCGCGGGCCTTCATTTCAAGCCCGTGGACCTGGGCCATAATGTGACGCTCAACATCGTCGCGGACGATGCCGACGAACTGGACGCCAAACCCGACCAGATCGCCAGGCACAAGAAGCTGGTCGATGAAGCGGGCGCACTGTTCGGCACCTATCATTTCGACCATTATGACTTCCTGTTCGCCATCACCGACGAGATGGGCGGCATCGGGCTGGAGCATCACCGGTCGTCGGAGAATCAGGTCGAGCCAGGCTATTTCAAGAAATGGGGCGACGGCGATGCGCTGCTGGACCGCAACCTCTTGCCGCATGAATTCACCCATAGCTGGGACGGCAAGTTCCGCCGTCCGGACCTGCTGTGGACACCCGATTTCAACGTGCCGATGCAGGATAATCTGCTGTGGGTCTATGAAGGGCAGACGCAGTTCTGGGGCTATGTGCTGGGCGCGCGATCCGGGCTGTTCTCCAAGCAGGAAACGCTGGACGCCTATGCCCATATCGCGGCCAAGCTGGATACGGCGCGGGGCCGCGAGTGGCGGCCGATGGAGGACACCACCCATGATCCCATCATCTCCGCCCGCCGTCCCAAGGGCTGGTCGAGCTGGCAGCGGTCGGAGGATTATTACAATGAAGGCCTGATGATCTGGCTGGAAGCGGATGCGATCATCCGCCAGCAGACCAGGGGCGCCAAGGGCCTGGACGATTTCGCCAGGGCCTTTTTCGGCATCAATCCGGGCGATTGGGGACAGGTCGTCTATAATCGCGGCGACGTCATCAAGACGCTCAACGCAGTCGCGCCCTATGACTGGGCGGGCTTCTTCCAGAAATATGTCGACAGCACGACCAGGGAGACACCCAAGGGCGGCTTCACGCTGGGCGGCTACAGGCTGGTCTATGGCGACACGCCGGGGGCCATCACCAAGGCGGCCGAAGGATCGGGCAAGTTCACCGACCAGAGCTTCGGCATCGGCATGATCGTCAAGAATGACGGCGAGATCAGCAACGTCGTCTGGGACAGTCCAGCCTTCAAGGCTGGCCTGGCGACCGGATCGAAGATCCTCGCGATCAATGGCGATGAATATTCGGGCGATGTGTTCAAGGCGGCGATCAAGTCCGGAAAGCCGCTCCAGATCATAGTGAAGCAGGACAAATATTATCGCACTTTGACCCTCGCATATTCCGGCGGCCTGCGCTATCCGCGCCTCGAAAAGACAGGAGAGGGTGAAGGCAGCCTGGACCGGCTGCTGAAACCGAAAACATAATCACCCGTAGCGCCAACGCGTATCGAAAAAGGCTTGAAGTCCCATGAATATCGAACTGATCCCGGTGGGCGACGATCCGCCCAACAGCCTGAATGTCATCATCGAGGTTCCGGTCGGTGGCGAGCCCGTCAAATATGAGTTCGACAAGGCGTCGGGCGCGCTGTTCGTGGACCGCATCCTGCATACGCCGATGCGCTATCCGGCCAATTACGGCTTTGTGCCGCACACGCTGTCGCCCGATGGCGATCCGCTGGACGCGCTGGTCATCGCCCGCTCGCCCTTCATTCCCGGCGCCGTGGTCGCGGCCCGCCCGATCGCCGTGCTGAACCTGGAGGATGAAGCGGGCGGCGACGAAAAGCTGGTCTGCGTGCCGGCGGATTCGGTCTTCCCCTATTATTCGAACGTTGGTGAGAAGGACGACCTGCCCGGCATCGTCATGGAGCAGATCGAGCATTTCTTCACCCACTATAAGGATCTGGAAAAGAAGAAGTGGGTGCGCATCGGCACCTGGGGCGGCGCGGAAGACGCCAAGCGCATCACCCTGGAAGCGATCGAACGCTACAAGGCTGAGAAGCAGGCCGCCTGAAGCGCTGCGAAATACTGAACGAAAGAGGGGCCGCGCAGCTTATCTGCGCGGCCCCTCTTCATTTTGTCTGATCGATGAAGCGCCGTGCGTTGGAATCGGTGAAGATGGCCGTCCGCTGCGCCACTCCCCAAAGACAGAGGCGATGAATGCCGTAATGACCGGCTGCCTCCACCACCCATTCAATCCGGGCGCATGGCTTCCGCAACCAGGGCTTCGGCCTCGATGAGCAGGGCATCCTCCACCTCATGCTGGGCGACCTGCTCGCGTCCGATGAGGATCAGCACGGGGACGGCGAGCGGGCTCACCCGGTCGAGATCGACATGCAGCATGGTGGCCGAGGCGCGGTCGATCAGGTCGCCCAACCGTCCCACGTCGGTCATCCGTGCGCGGGCGTCGGCCCACGCCGCCTTCAGCAGCAGATGATCGGGCTGATATTTGCGCAGCACGTCGTAGATGAGGTCGGTCGAGAAAGTGACCTGCCGACCCGTCTTGCGCTTGCCGGGATGCTGGCGCTCTATCAGGCCGGAAATGACGGCCACGTCGCGAAAGGCGCGCTTGAGCAGGCTCGACTGTTCGACCCATTCGATGAATTCATGATCCAATATGTCGGCCGAAAAGAGGCTCTGCGGGTCGGTGATCGGCTTCAGCCCATAAACGGCCAGCGCATAGTCGTTGGAAACGAAGCCCATCGGCATCAGCCCCTGCGCATCCATGCGGCGGGTCAGCAGCATGCCCAGCGACTGATGCGCGTTCCAGCCTTCGAAACTGTAGCAGACCAGATAGTGCCGCCCCTCATGCGGGAATGTCTCGATCAGCAATTGCCCCGGTTCGGGCAGGGCCGAGCGATATTTCTGCACCTCCAGCCATTCGCGCACATCGTCGGGAAAGCGGGACCATTGTTCCGGTTCGGCCAGGAAGTGGCGGACGCGGTCGGCCAGCCGCGTGGACATGGCCATGCGCGTGCCGCCCCAGCTGGGGATGCGCGCCTGCCTGGACGTCGCGCGGACGATGAGGTCGGTGCTGTCCATACGGACCACTTCCAATGCTGTGCCGGAAAAGAAGAAGCAGTCGCCGGGGCTCAAGGTGGCGGCGAAGCCCTCCTCCACCGTGCCGAGCTTGCGCCCATTGGCGAAGCGGACGGCGAGCGCGGGCTGGTCGACGATGATGCCGGCGTTGAGGCGATGCTGCTGGATGAAGCGCGGATGGGAGACGCGCCATAGACCGTCAGGTCCAAGCGTCAGCCGCTTGAAGCGGTCATAGGCGCGCAGGGCATAGCCGCCGCCTTCGATGAAATGGAGGACATTGGCAAAGGCTTCCTCCGTCAACGCGCCATAGGGGGTGGCCGACCGGACTTCCGCCAGCAGATCGTCCGCCCGAAAGGGCGCTGCGCAGGCGAGGCCCATGACATGCTGGGCAAGGACGTCCAGGCTGCCCGGACGGAAATCGTCGGTGTCGCGCTCGCCCGCCTCCACCGCGTCCAGCGCCGCGCGGGCTTCGAGATATTCGAAACGGTTGCCGGGGATGAGGATCGCCTCGGACGCCATGTCGAGGCGGTGATTGGCCCGCCCGATGCGCTGGAGCAGGCGCGAACTGCCCTTGGGGGCGCCCATCTGGATCACGCAGTCCACATTGCCCCAGTCGACGCCGAGATCGAGCGAGGCGGTGGCGACCAGCGCGCGCAACCTGCCGGCCGCCATCGCCGCCTCCACCTTCCTTCGGGCTTCGATGGAAAGGCTGCCATGATGGATGGCGATGGGCAGGTTCGCCTCGTTCACCGACCAGAGTTCCTGGAAGATCAGTTCCGCCAGGCCCCGCGTGTTGCAGAAGACCAATGTCGTGGCGCGGCGCTCGATCTCCTCCATCACCTGCCGGGCGGCATATTTGCCGGAGTGCCCGGACCAGGGAATGCGCCCTTCGGGGATGAGGATGGCGACATTGGGATCGGCGCCCGCCTCTCCCAAGACCGGATTGACGGCGCCGATGTCCCCGTCCGGGGCCAGCCAGGCCCGATAGGCATCGACATCGGCGACGGTCGCCGACAGCGCCACGCGGCGAAGGCCCGGATTGATGCTCTGGAGGCGGGACAGGGAAAGGTTGAGGATGTCGCCGCGCTTTTGCGTGGCGAAGGCGTGGACCTCATCGATGATGACCGTCTTCAGGCCTGGGAACATCAGGAAGCTGTCGGGATAG
This sequence comes from Sphingobium sp. SA916, assembly GCF_002894065.1. Lineage (NCBI taxonomy): Bacteria > Pseudomonadati > Pseudomonadota > Alphaproteobacteria > Sphingomonadales > Sphingobiaceae > Sphingobium > Sphingobium sp. SA916. The sequence goes on along the minus strand of NZ_LXYF01000055.1, from coordinate 31,149 downwards.
CTCAGCAGCAGCGACAGCGATTCCGGCGTGGTGAGCAGGATTTGCGGCGGGCGGGCGCGCTGGCGCGCCTTGCGGTCGGAAGGGGTGTCGCCGGTGCGGGTTTCCACCCGGATCGGCAGGCCCATTTCCTCGATGGGCGTCAGAAGGTTGCGCCGCACGTCGACGGCGAGCGCCTTGAGGGGCGAGACATAGAGGGTGTGGAGGCCCTCACCGGGATTTTCGATGAGGTCGGCCAGGGTCGGCAGGAAGCCGGCGAGCGTCTTGCCCGCGCCGGTGGGCGCGACGAGCAGCGCGTGGTCGCCGGATCGGGCAGCGCTCAGCATGTCGATCTGGTGGCGGCGGGGCGTCCAGCCGCGTGAGGTGAACCATTGCTCCAGCGGTTCGGGTAGGCGTTGGTTCATGGGGAGGATGTAGGATGAGAAGACATAAACGTCATCCTGTTCAACGCTGCCTCGCCTCAAAACGCTCCGCGCTCCTGAGCAGGAACTGGAGCGCATAGTAATTTAACTTTGGTTTCATGAAATAATCTAACAATCCGCTCTGGCTCCTTCCCCCCCGAAAGCGTTACACTCCCTGCCATCGCAGCGGCGCAACAGACGCCGCAAACATGCAGGAGATCATCGATGACCGGCGAAACCGAAGCCGACCTCACGGGCGCGGAACCCACGCGCAACCGCCGCCGCCCCAAGCAACCGATCATGGAAATCGAAGGCCGCAAGCTGAAGCCCGCGACGTTGATGATGGGCCATGGCTATGACCCCACTCTGTCCGAGGGATCGCTGAAGCCGCCGATCTTCCTCACCTCCACCTTCGCCTTCGAAAGCGCCGCAGCGGGCAAGCGGCATTTCGAGGGGGTGACTGGCATCCGCCCCGGCGGCGCCGAAGGCCTCGTCTATTCGCGCTTCAATGGGCCAAATCAGGAGATTGCGGAGGACCGGCTGTCGGTCTGGGAAGAGGCGGAGGACGCCCTGCTCTTTTCCAGCGGCATGTCCGCCATTGCAACGACCTTGCTGGCTTTGGTGCAGCCGGGCGACGTGATCGTCCATTCGGCGCCGCTCTATGCCGCGACCGAATCGCTGATCGGACGCATCCTCGGCAAGTTCGGCGTGCAGTGGCTGGATTTCCCCGCGGGCGCGAGCGAGGAGGAGATCGGCGCGGTGATCGACCGGGCCAAGGCGCTGGGCCGCGTGGCGCTAATCTATCTGGAAAGCCCGGCCAATCCGACCAATGTCCTCGTCGATCTGGAGGCGGTAGTTGCGCGGCGCGACTTTTCCTTCGCAGGCGAAGAATATCGACCGCCCATCGCCATCGACAATACTTTCCTGGGGCCGCTCTGGCTGCATCCGCTGAGCCATGGGGCGGATCTCGTCATCTACAGCCTCACCAAATATGCAGGCGGGCACAGCGATCTGGTCGCGGGCGGGGTGCTGGGGTCCAATGCGCTGATCAACACCATCCGGCTGATGCGGAACACCATCGGCACGATCCTGGACCCGCATTCCGCCTGGATGCTGCTGCGGTCGCTGGAGACGCTGGAACTGCGCATGAGCCGCGCGGGCGAGAATGCGGCCAAGGTCTGTGCCTGGCTGAAGGACCAGCCGCAGGTGGAGAAGGTCGTCTATCTCGGCTTTCCGGAGACGGAGCGGCAGGCGGACATCTACCGCCGGCATTGCACGGGCGCGGGATCGACCTTCTCGCTTTACCTGAAGGGCGGCGAGGCGGAGGCCTTCGCCTTTCTGGACGCGCTGAAGATCGCCAAGCTGGCCGTCAGCCTGGGCGGGACAGAGACGCTGGCGAGCCATCCGGCGGCGATGACGCATTTGTCCGTCCCCGTCGAACGCAAGAAGGCGCTGGCGATCAGCGACAATATGGTGCGCATCTCCATCGGCTGCGAGGATGCGGAAGATCTGATCGCGGACTTCGCCCAGGCCTTGCGGGCGGTGGGATGAGGGAAGCGCGCCCCGTGATACTGGTGGCGCAGCCGCATCTGGCGCCGCTGCTGGACGTGCTGGCCCCCGATTATGACGTCATGGCCTTGTGGGAGGAGAGCGGGCAGGCGCGGCTGGCGGAGGCCGAAGCGCTGGTGACGGCGGGCGAGTTCCGGCTCGACCCGGCGATGCTGGAGCGGATGGCGGCGCTGCGGCTGATCGCCTGTTTCACCGTGGGCTATGACGGGGTGGATCTCGACCGGGCACGGGCGCGCGGCGTGGCCGTGACCCATGCGGGGGACGCGAATGCGGCGGATGTCGCGGATCATGCCCTGGGGCTGATCCTCGCGCACCGGCGGCAGATCGTGCTGGGCGACCGGCAGGTGCGGTCGGGTGAATGGAGCGCGGGCGCGAAGATGCTCACGCGCTCGATGGCGGGCGCGGCGATCGGGATCGTCGGCATGGGGAGCATCGGGGTCGCCTTGGCCGAACGGGCCGGGGCGATGCGGATGAGGGTCGGATGGTGGGGGCCACGAGACAAGCCGGAACTGCGCTGGCCACGGGCGCAAAGTCTGGCGGCGCTGGCGCGGGACAGTGACGTCATGGTGGTGGCGGCCAGGGCGACCGAGGAGAATCGCGGGATGATCGATGCGTCCGTGATGGACGCGCTGGGGCCACAAGGGCTGCTGGTGAATGTCGCGCGGGGGCAATTGGTGGATGAGCATGCACTGATCGCGGCTCTGCGCGAGGGACGGCTGGGCGGAGCGGCGCTGGACGTGTTCGAGAGCGAGCCTACGCCCGCAGCGCGCTGGGCCGATGTGCCGAATATCGTGCTGACCCCGCATACAGGCGGCGCGACCTATGAGGCGGTCGGGCGGATGCGGGGCATGCTGTTGGCGAATCTCGCCGCGCATTTTGCCGGGGAGGCGCTGGTTTCTCCGGTGATTTAACGGCGCATCATGCTCCTGCAAAGGCTGGAGCACGTCATCCCGTACCGCCTATGCCGCCCTCGAGCCTTACGCCCAGTCCACCCGTTTCCATCCCCGTTCCGCCGCCAGCTTCGCCAGCGGCTTGTGCGGATTGGACGCGAAGGGAACATCCGCGAACTCCAGCATGGGCGCGTCGGACACATGGTCGGAATAGGCGCGGATATGCGCTTGGCCGCGGTCGATCGCCTCGGCCGCCATCCACGCCTTGATCATGCGCAGCTTGCCGGTGTCGTAGCAGTTCTCGCCCGCGATCCTGGCGCGGACATAGCGCAGATCCTGCGAGAGATGATCGGTCGCGATCACCGCATCGAAGCCCAGCCGCCGGGCAATCGGCTCGACATAAAGGCGGTAGGAGGCGGTGGCGAGCACCAGCCGATAGCCGTCCGCCCTGTCCTTCGCGATCTGCGCCAACGCGCCCGCACGGACATTATGGGCCACCACCTTCGCCGCATAGCTTTCCACATGCGGCATCAGCCGGGCACGCTCGACATTATGGCCGATCATCAGCGCCTGGTTCATTTCCTTCAGCCGCTGCCGGCTGATCAGCTTCAGCACATAGGCCAGCATCAGCAGGATGACGCCGGGAAACAGCGCCAGACGCCACGGCGCCATGCGTTTCGCGACATGAACCAGAAAGCCGGTATAGGTGCCGCTGAAGGTGACCGTGCGGTCCATATCGTAGATTGCGAGCCTGTGCGTCATGCCATGTCCGAAACTTTTTGCGGTGCCCCTTCGTTTGATCGTGCGGATGGGCCGTTTCGGCTTGCCGTGCAACCGATAATGGACCACACCACCGCCTTGATGAACAAAGCCGCTGATCTTGCTCAGGAAGTCCGCGACGGCGAGACGGTCATTCGGCTTTCGGGCAATATGTCCATCGCTTGCCTCAACCATCTGCCCGACCGGCTGGACGCGATAGAGGGTCCGGTCGACACCATCGACCTGTCGGGCGTGGAACATATTGACACGATCGGCGCCTGGGTGCTGCACCGCACGATCAAGCGCTGGAACTGCAAGATCACGGGCGACAAATGCGATGCGGAACGGCTGATCGCGGCGGTCGGCCGCGTCGATGAACCGGTCAACATCCGCCCCGACTATGTGCCGCCCTGGCAGCGCGTCGTCGGCCAGATCGGGGAAGCGGTGGTCAATGCCGGCAGCACCATGCTGGGCCTGCTCGGCTTTTTCGGCGGAACGCTGGTGGCCACGTGGAACGTCATCCGTCATCCCAGCCGGTTCCGCATCAATGCGGTGGTCCAGCGGTTCGAGGTGGTGGGCGTCTCGGCGCTCGGCATCATCGGCCTGATGAGCTTCCTGATCGGCATCGTCATCGCCCAGCAGGGTTCGGTGCAGCTCCGCCAGTTCGGCATGGAGATGCTGACGATCAACCTGGTCGGACGCCTCACCTTTCGTGAACTCGGCGTGCTGATGACGGCGATCATGGTCGCGGGCCGGTCCGGTTCCGCCTTCGCCGCGCAACTGGGGACGATGAAGCTGACCGAGGAGGTCGACGCCATGCGCACCATCGGCGTGTCGCCCATGGAGGCGCTGGTGCTGCCGCGCACGCTGGCCGTCGTCGTGATGATGCCGCTGCTCGGCTTTTATTCCTCCATCGTCGCGATCGTCGGCGGCGGGTTCCTCTGCGCCGTATCGCTCGACATTCCGCCGATCACCTTCGTCCAGCGGCTGCGGGAGGTGGTGCCGATCCACGACCTGTGGGTGGGGCTGATCAAGGCGCCCGTCTTCGGCGTCATTATCGCGCTCGCCGGCTGTTTCCAGGGCATGCAGGTCAAGGCCAATGCCGAGGAAGTGGGGCTGCGCACGACGTCGGCGGTGGTGCAGGCGATCTTCCTCGTCATCGTGCTCGACGCCTTCTTCGCCGTCTTCTTCACCTGGGTGGGCTGGAACTGATGACGCCCGAAGAAGCGATGAGCGCGGAGGAAGAGCGGGTCGAAAAGGCGCTGGAGCGCGATGATGTCGCCATATCGGTCCGCAACCTGCGCAACAGCTTCGGCGACCAGGTCGTGCATGAGGGGCTGAACCTCGACGTGCGCAAGGGCGAGATATTGGGCGTGGTCGGCGGGTCGGGGACAGGCAAGTCGGTGCTGATGCGCTCCATCATCGGCCTCCAGACGCCCGATGAGGGCGAGGTCCACGTCTTCGGGGAATCGATGATCGGCCGGCTGGACGATGAGGCGCTGGCGATCCGCAAGCGCTGGGGCGTGCTGTTCCAGGGCGGCGCGCTGTTCTCCACGCTGACGGTCGCGGAGAATGTCGAGGTGCCGATCCGCGAATATTATCCGAACATCGGCCCCAAGCTGCGCGACGAGATTGCCGCCTACAAGATCCGCATGACCGGCCTGCCCGCCGAGGCGGGTCCCAAATATCCCGCCGAACTGTCGGGCGGGATGAAGAAGCGCGCGGGGCTGGCGCGGGCGCTGGCGCTTGATCCCGACCTGCTGTTCCTCGATGAACCCACGGCCGGGCTTGATCCCATCGGCGCGGCCGCCTTCGACGACCAGACGCGCAAATTGCAGCAGACGCTGGGCCTCACCGTCTTCCTCATCACCCATGATCTCGACACGCTCTATTCGATCTGCGACCGGGTGGCGGTGCTGGCGGACAGGAAGGTGACGGCGGTCGGCACCATCGATGAGCTGCTGGCGACCGATCATCCGTGGATTCAGGAATATTTCAACGGCCCGCGCGGGCGCGCCGCGACGGCGGCGGTCGCTCGCGAAAAGGACAAGAGGCGATAGGATATGGAAACCCGCTCCAACCATGTGCTGGTGGGCACGGTCACGCTGCTGCTGCTGGCGGCGATCATGATCGCGGCTTTCTGGTTTTCGCGCCTCTCCCAGGGCGACAATATGGAATATGACATCTTCTTCAAACAGTCGGTCAACGGCCTCGCCAAGGGATCGAGCGTCAACTATTCCGGCGTGCCGTCCGGTCAGGTGGAGAAGATCGAGCTGTGGAAGCGCGATCCCAGCTTCGTGAAGGTGCGCATTTCGGTGAAGGAAGGGACGCCGATCCTGCAAGGGACCACCGCGACCATTGCCGGGGTGGGCTTTACCGGCGTGTCGGAAATCGTGCTGGACGGCGCGGTCAAGGGCGCGCCGCCGATCACCTGCCCGGCGGAAAACCCCCTCGCCTCCTGCCCCGATGGCGTACCGGTGATCCCGACCAAGCCGGGCGCGCTGGGCGAGCTGCTCAACAATGCGCCGCAGTTGCTGGAGCGGCTGTCGACGCTGACCGAGCGGCTGACGGAATTGCTGAACGACAAGAATCAGCAGTCCATCGCCGGCATATTGGCCAATGTGGAGCGGATTTCCGGCTCGCTGGCCGACCGCAGCCCCGAAATCGCGGCAACGCTGGCCGAGGCGCGCATCGCCGTGCAGCGCACCGGCATCGCCGCCGAACAGATCGGCAAGCTGGCCGCGTCCACCGACGCCATGGTCAATGATGAGGGCCGTCCGCTGCTGGCCGATCTGCGCAAGAGCATCCAGTCGGCCACGCGCAGCATCGACACGCTCGACAAGACCATTGCGGAGGCGCAGCCGGGCGTCCACGCCTTCAGCAACCAGACCATGCCGGAGGTGAACCAGTTGGTCCGCGACCTGCGCGAAATGTCGCGCTCCTTCCGCGGCGTGGCGGAAAAACTGGATCAGCAGGGCGCGGGATCGATCGTCGGATCGCCCAAATTGCCTGATTACAAGCGATAAGAGGGACATGATGATGTTTCACAGGAAACTTGGCCTGATGCCCGTGGCCCTCGGCGCATCGATGCTGGCCGGCTGCGTGTCCTTCGGCGGCAAGCCGCCCGAACGGCTGCTGTCGCTCAACGCCGCGCAGAAGGTCGCCCCGGGCACGTTGCGCAGCGCATCGGCGGGCGCATCCATCACGGTGGCCGATCCCGAAGCGCCCAAGATGCTGGATACGGTGCGGGTGCCGGTGATCACCTCCCCCACGTCGGTCGCCTATGTGACGAAGGTGCAATGGGCGGACACGCCGCGCCACCTGTTCCAGAAGCTGCTGGGCGAAACCATCGCCGCCACCAGCAACCGCATCGTGCTCGACCCCGGCCAATATTCCGCCGACGCCGGGCAGCGGCTGATGGGCGAACTGGTCGATTTCGGCGTGGATGAGGCGAGCAACAGCGCGGTCGTGACCTATGACGCGATGCTCACCGGGCCGGGCGGCACGGCCATCGCCAAGCAGCGCTTCACCGCCAGCGCGCCGATCGGGGGCAAGATCGACGCCAGCAGCGTGGGCGCTCCGCTCAATGCCGCCGCGAACAAGGTGGCGGCGGATGTGGCCGCCTGGCTGGCGACTTCGGGAAGGTAGGGCGCCGTTCCTGGCCGTCATCCCAGCTTTCGCTGGGGTGACGCGCGGGGTGGAAGGACGTCTTTACTCCAAACTCTTGCTTACCTGCTCCGTCACATCCTTCGACAGTCCCGGCTCAAGCAGGATGCGCTGCAATTCCGCCCGCATCAGCGCAGCGCGTGGTTCATCGAACCGTTTCCAGCGGCCGAGCGGCGGCACCAGCCGGGCGGCGGTCTGGGGGTTCAGCTTGTCGAGCGCGATGATGCAGTCCGCCACCAGACGATAGCCCTTGCCCGACGGGTGATGGAACGCCCATTGATTGCCTGCGAAGGCGCCATAGAGCGCGCGCACCCGGTTGGGATTGGTCAGGGTGAAATCCTTGTGCCTGCCCAGTTCCTCGACCAGATCGACCGTATCGGGATGGAAGGCGAAGGCCTGGGTCTGGAACCATTTGTCCAGCGTCAGCGCATCGTCACGATAGCGGTTGTAGAAGATGTCGAGCGCCGCTTCCCGTTCCGCGCTGGTGCCGTTCGCCAATGTCGCGAGCGCTGCCTGCCGCTCGGTCATATTGTCGGCCTCGCTGAACTGGCCGAAGGCGACGGTCGGACCATCGACCGCGCCGGAAGCTGCAAGATAGAGCAGCGCCGTGTTGCGCAGCTTCCTGGCGCCCTTGGCGGCTGACGACAGGGCGAAGGCATTGGCCCGGGTCCGGGCGTGAATATCGCGCCAGAGCGGCTCCAGTTCGGCGCCGATGCGCCGTTGCAGCGCATCCCGCGCCGCGTGGATCGCATCGGGATCGACCACCGCCATCTGATCGCCCAGATAGGCTTCGCTCGGCAGGCGGATCGCCTCCGCGACGAAGGCGGGGTCGAGCAGCGGATCGGTGGCGGCGTTGCGGATCGCGGCGATCACCGCATCCTCATCGACCGCCTGCCCGCCGATCCGGCCGACCAGCACATTGACCATGAGTTGCTGCATCGCCTCATAACGGGCGAAGGGATCGTCGTCATGGGCCGAGAGGAAGGCAAGATCGGCCTGGCTGCGATTGGTTTCGACAATGACCGGGGCGGAAAAGCCGCGATTGATCGAAAGGATGGGCGCGGTCGTCCAGCCCTGGAAGGTGAAGCTCTGCCGCGCTTCGGTCAGCATCAGCAGCTCATCGCCCCTGTTCTCACCCGTTTCCGGATCGAACAGAGCCGTGCGCAGCGGGATGGCCATGGGCCGCTTTTCGGGCTGGCCAGGCGTGGGCGGGACCGTCTGCTCCAGCAGCAATGTCACGCTGCGCGCAACCGGGTCGTGGGTCAGCAGGGCGCGGACATGAGGCGTGCCGGCCTGCTCGTACCAGAGGCGGAACTGGCCGAGGTCGATCTCTCCCCCCTCCTCCATCGCGCGCACGAAATCCTCGCAGGTCGCTGCCTCGCCATCATGCCGGTCGAAATAGAGGTCCGTTCCGGCACGGAAGCGCTCCGGACCCAGCATCAGCGCCATCATGCGGATCAGCTCCGCGCCTTTATTGTAGATGGTCGCGGTGTAGAAGTTGCTGATTTCCATATAGGATTCCGGACGAACCGGATGGGCGAGCGGTCCGCTGTCCTCCTGGAACTGCGCCGCGCGAAGGATGCGGACGTCCTCGATCCGCTTGACCGCATGCGATCCCATGTCGGCGGAGAAATTCTGGTCGCGGAAGACGGTGAAGCCTTCCTTCAGGCTGAGTTGGAACCAGTCGCGGCAGGTGACGCGATTGCCCGACCAGTTGTGGAAATATTCATGCGCCACCACCCCCTCGACGCCGTCATAGTCGATGTCGGTCGCGGTTTCCGGATCGGCCAATATGTAGCGTGAATTAAAGATGTTGAGGCCCTTGTTCTCCATCGCCCCGAAGTTGAAATCGGCAACGGCGACGATGTTGAACACGTCCAGATCATATTCACGGCCATAGACGCGCTCATCCCAGGCCATGCTGTTCCTGAGCGCCTGCATCGCATGGGCGGTGCGGGGCAGATCCGCTTCCCTGACCCATATTCCCAGTTGCACCTCCCGCCTGCTCATCGTGACGAAGCGGTCGGCATTGCAGGCAAGGTCGCCGGCGACCAGCGCGAACAGATAGCAGGGCTTGGGAAAGGGATCGTTCCAGCGCGCCCAGTGGCGGCCGCCGGGCAACTCTCCCTGCTCGACAGGATCGCCATTGGCGAGCAGCACCGGGTAGAGCGCCTTGTCCGCCGCCATGCGCACCGAATAGCGCGACAGCACATCGGGCCGGTCGGGGAAGAAGGTGATGCGCCGGAAACCCTCCGCCTCGCATTGCGTACAGAGGAGGCCGCCGCTGGCATAAAGCCCCATCAGTTTGCTGTTGTTCTGAGGCGCAATCTCCACGAGCGTTTCAACTATATGAACGGCGTCGGGAAGCGCGATAACCAGCGCGCCGCTGTCCATCGACCATTGGTCCGCGGCGAGCGGGTTGCCATCGACCCTGATCTCCAGCGGCAGGAGGCCGTCGCCATCCAGTTTCAGCGGCCGGTCATGATCGCCATTTCGCGTGACCGACAAGGTTGCATGGACGCGCGTTGCAGCGGCGTCGAGATCGAAATCCAGCGCGATGTCGGGAACAAGCCAGTCCGGCGGCCGATAGTCCTCGCGACGGACGATATGGGGCACGGTGAGGGAGGAGGAATTGTCTGCCATGCGTGCAGGCTAGGCAGTTGAGGGGGAAAAGACCAGTGGCCGCCGCGCCTAAATGCGTCGGCCGCCGGTCCTTTGGCGAAGCTTCAGATACGCTCGCCCGAGAGGCGCTGGCACAGCATGTCCAGTTGGTCGAGCGTCGAATAATGCAGCGAAAGCGTGCCGTTGCCGCCTTGCATATAGTCGATGTCGACCTTCACCCCCAATATGTCGGCAAGATGCTGCTCCAGAGCCGCGATGTCGGGATCGTTTTCCTTCGGGGCAGCCGCCCGTCTGCGGCCGGGCGCGTCATCGCCCTTCTTCGCGCGGCGCACCAGTTGTTCCGTATCGCGCACCGACAGGCCCTTGGCTTCCACGGTGCGGGCCAGATTTTCGCAGTCCGGCGCGCCGATCAGCGCACGGGCATGGCCCATGCTGAGCTTTTGTTCGATCACCTGCTGCTGAACGGGCGCGGGCAGATCGAGAAGGCGCATCAAGTTCGCGACATGGCTGCGCGACTTGCCGACCAGACGGCCCAACGCTTCCTGGCTGTGCTGGAACTCCGCGATCAGCTTGCGATAGGCTTCCGCTTCTTCGATCGGGTTGAGGTCTTCGCGCTGGATATTTTCGATAAGGGCGATTTCCAGCGTTTCCGCCTCATCGAAATCGCGCACGATGGCAGGGATGCGGTGAAGCTGGGCGCGCTGGGCCGCGCGCCAGCGGCGCTCGCCCGCGACGATCTGGAAACCGCCGCCATGGGGCCGAACGATGATCGGCTGGATGACGCCCCGCTTGCCGATGCTGTCCGCCAGTTCCTGCAACGCGCCCTCATCGAAATGGCGGCGCGGCTGTTCCGGATGGGGCTGGATCAGCGCGACTTCGATACTCTGGATCGCCTTGGTGGACGGCGGCGTGGCCGCCGTCGGCGCGACGGGTTCTTCCCGCGCCACGTCTCCCAACAGTGCCGACAGCCCCCGGCCAAGGCCGTGGGGGCGCTTCACCGACTTCATGGCATTTTCGTTATTCAAGCAGCAACCTCCTGCCGGGGCAGGCGCGCGATCAACTCACGCGCCAGACGCATATAGGCTTCCGATCCCGAGCAGCGGAAATCGTAGATCAGGGCCGGCACGCCGTGGCTGGGCGCTTCCGACAGGCGGACATTGCGCGGGATGACCGTGGAAAAGACGAGATCGCCCAGACAGGCCCGCACATCGTCCGCAACCTGATCCGTCAGGCGATTGCGGCGGTCGTACATGGTGAGCGCCACGCCCATGATCGACAGGCCGGGATTGAAGCGGCCACGAATCCGTTCCACTGTCTGGAGCAGTTGCGAGAGCCCTTCCAACGCAAAAAATTCACATTGCAGCGGCACGAGCAGCGACTGCGCCGCGACCATGGCGTTGATCGTCAGCAGGCCGAGCGAGGGCGGGCAGTCGATAAGGCAGATGTCCCAACGGCCGGGCTGGGCTTCGGCGAGGACCCTTTCCAGCCGATGGGTCCGCTCCTCATATTCGATCAGTTCGATCTCTGCGCCCGACAGATCCTGTGTCGCGGGAACGATGTCGAGCTTGGGAACCCGCGTGCCGAGAACCGCATCCTCAAGCGCGCAATTGCCAAGGAGCAGGTCGTAGCTCGACTGGACGCGATCCGATTGGTTGACGCCGAGTCCGGTGGACGCATTGCCCTGAGGATCAAGGTCGACCAGCAGCACGCGAAGACCAGTGGCCGCCAGACCTGTGGCCAGATTGATGGCGGTCGTGGTTTTTCCGACGCCGCCCTTCTGATTGGCAATGGCAATACGGATCATCCTCGGGCTTTCCTCCTGACGGATCGGACCGCCTCCGCGACGATGATGGCGCTGTCGGCATCGGTCACGCTGCGTTCCACGTGGAACGCACCTTGCCATGATCGAGTCGCCGCCTCCAGTTCATTCTGCGCATTTCGTCCTTTTGGAAGCACCCAAATGGTTTTTTCATCGGCCAGATGATGCGCGGATTCGAGCAGCCGGGGCAGAGGCGCATAGGCGCGGGCGCTGATGATGGCTGCCGCCGAAGCGGGAACGGTCTCTACCCGACCGCCAAAGACCTGAGCATGGGAGAGGCCCAGCTCTGCGATGACGTCGTTCAGAAAGTCGATCCGCTTGCGCCGTGACTCCACCAGTTGGATGGGGCGTTCATGGAGGATCGCAATGACTATGGCCGGCAAGCCGGCACCCGAACCCAGGTCGACCCACCTGCCCTGCCCGGCCTTCGCGGCCAAAGGCAGGAGCTGCGCGGAATCCACAATGTGCCGTGCCCATATATGGGCGCGGGTCGATTCAGCGATCAGGTTCTGCTGCTCCATCTCCCTCAGAAGGATCGCAACATAGCTCTCCAGCCGCTCCCATGTTCCACGTGAAACATCGAAGCGGGCCTGCAACCATTGCCGTGCTTCTTCTTCCGTCACGCGGCGCGCCGCCTGATGTGAACGAGAAGGGCCGCCAGTGCCGCGGGCGTTATGCCGCGAATGCGTCCCGCCGCCGCAAGCGTGTCAGGCCGCGCCAGATCCAGCCGCTCGATCATTTCCGTCGAGAGCCCGCCGATAGAAGCGAAGTCGAAATCGGCCGGAATGGCAACACGTTCATTGCGGCGCATCTCCGCAATCTCCGCCTCCTGCCTCTCCAGATAGGGCGCATAATGCGCGTCTTCCAGAATCTCGTCGCGCAGGTCGGCGGATGTTTGGGCCAATGCCGGCGCGAGTGCGAAGAGCAGATCCCGCCCGACCTCCGGAAATCTCGCCCATTCGAACAGCGTGCGGCGCGCGCCATCCTGCCGGACGGATGCGCCCGATCTGGCCATTTCGGTGGCCGAGAAGGAACGGCCTAGTTCTTCTTCCACGAGCGAGCGCTGATCGGCGCGTTCCGCATAATAGGCGGTCCGTTCTTTGCCGAGCACCCCATGATAGATACCGAGCGAGGCCAATCGGGTGCCCGCATTATCGGCGCGCAGCCGCAACCGATATTCGGCGCGGGCTGTGAGCATGCGATAGGGCTCGGTCACGCCCTGCAGGACCAGATCGTCGATCATCACGCCGATATAGCTGCTGGCCCGATCCAGAATGAGCGGTTCCTCCGCCTTGGCCTTTGCTGCGGCATTGATTCCGGCGATCAGGCCTTGAGCCGCCGCCTCTTCATAACCGGTCGTGCCGTTGATCTGCCCCGCGCAGAAAAGACCGGGGATGGCGCGCACTTCCAAGGTCGCATCCAGGGCGCGGGGATCGATATGGTCATATTCCACGGCATAGCCGGGCACGACGATTTCGGCCTTTTCCAGACCCGCCATCGACCGCACCATAGACAGTTGCACATCGGCGGGAAGCGAAGTGCTGATCCCGTTGGGATAGACCAGATGGTCGTCCAACCCCTCCGGCTCTAGGAATATCTGATGCCCGTCGCGATCGCCGAAGCGGATCACCTTGTCCTCGATCGATGGGCAGTAACGCGGCCCCCTGCCCTCGATGGCGCCGCTGAACAAAGGCGAGCGGCCCAGCCCTTCCCGGATGATCGCATGCGTGCGTTCATTGGTGCGCGTAATGGCGCAGCTCAATTGCGGCAGCCGCCGCCCCGGCGACATGGCGGACATGGTCCATGCCGACTCATCGGAAGGCTGCGCCTCAAGCCGCGCCCAATCGATGGTGCGGCCGTCGATTCTGGGAGGGGTTCCGGTCTTGAGCCTTCCAACCGGCAGGTCCAGTGCGCGAAGCTGAACCCCCAAAGCCGTCGCCGCCCGCTCTCCGGTACGGCCGCCCGCCTGCGTCTCTTCCCCCCGGAAGAGCTTGCCGCCCAGAAATGTTCCCGTCGCGAGCACCACGGCGGGCGCCTTGAGCATCCGTCCGTCGGCCAGGGACAATCCGGCGATGGCTCCGCCCGTCCGGATCAATCCGATGGCTTCTCCCTCCACGATCTCCAGTCCGGGCTGGGCGTCGAGGAGGCGGTGAATCTCGGCGCGATAGCGTTTGCGATCCGCCTGAATGCGCGGGCCCTGAACCGCTGCGCCCTTGCTGCTGTTGAGCATGCGGTAGTGAATGGCAGCGGCGTCGGCAGCACGGGCGATCAAGCCGTCCAGCGCGTCGACCTCCCGCACCAGATGGCCTTTGCCCAGACCGCCTATGGCCGGATTGCAGGACATGGCGCCCACCGTCGCTCTGTCGAAGGTCAATAGCGCAACCGAGGCCCCTTTGCGCGCCGCTGCGCCTGCCGCTTCGCAGCCTGCATGGCCGCCGCCGACCACGATCACATCATAGCTTGTTCGCATGCGCGCCCCCTTAACAGAAGTGGGGCGCCCCGGTCAAAACTGTTCCACGTGGAACATGGCTATTTACCGATGCAGAATCCGGCAAACAGGTGGTCGAGCATGTCCTCCGTACCGGCTCGTCCTGTCAGCAGGTCTACGGCCTGACGGGCCTGTCGCAACTCCTCCGCCACGATCAGCAGATCGTCCGATGCCTGGGCGGCGCTCAGATGCCGGTGCAATTGCGCCCCGGCTTCCCGCTGCCGCCGGTGCAGGGCATAATCGCCCTCACCCGGCAGGAGAGCGGCGGCGCGTTCGAGCAGAATGGATGTCAGGCGATCCATCCCCTCTCCTGTGACGGCCGAAAGCCGAATACCGGGGCGGTCCATAGCCATGTTCCGGTCGCATTGGGCGGCAACCAATAGGGCGTCGGCGCGGGGAGCCTCCTCCGCCGGACCCAACCAGAGGATGATGTCTGCCGCGTCCAGTGCGCCCCGCGCCCTGTCCATGCCGATGGCTTCAATCGCATCGTCCGCCTCGGCGCGCAGGCCGGCGGTGTCCGTGAAAAGAAAGGCGGTGCCATGCAGCGCGGCCGGTACTTCTATCCGGTCGCGGGTCGTCCCGGCTATGTCCGACACAATCGCCGCCTCCCGCCCGACAAGCCGGTTGAGCAGCGTCGACTTCCCCGCATTGGGCGGGCCCGCCAGAACCACGCGAACGCCGTCGCGCAACCGCTCGGCCGATGGCGCGGCGAGCATGGCTTCGACTTCCCTTGCCAGGCCATGGACGCCCTGATCGATCCGCGCCTCCATCCCCTGATCGGGCACATCATCCTCATCGGAGAAATCCAGCGCCGCTTCCGTCATGGCGGAAAGATCGAGCAATGTTCGCCGCCATCCCTCCACCCGCCGTGAAAAATGGCCTTCCGCCATCAACAAAGCCGCGCGCCGCTGCTGCTGTGTCTCGGCAGCGAGCAGATCGGACAGCCCCTCCACCGCGTTCAGATCCATGCGGCCATTGGCGAAGGCGCGGCGTGTGAACTCTCCCGCTTCGGCCCGGCGCAACCCTTCGAGCATGCCCAGCGCCTGCTCGACCGCGGCGATGACCGCCCGCCCGCCATGGCAATGCAGTTCGGCCAGGTCTTCGCCGGTCGCCGTATCCGGTCCGGGAAACCACAGGATCAGAGCCCGATCCAATAAGGCGCCGTCGCGGGGGTCGTGCAGCGACGCCAGCCGGGCCCGTCGGGGTGGTGGCAATTGCCCGGCCAGCGCGAGAAGCGCCCGGCCTGCCGCCGGTCCGCTGATCCGGATGACAGCAATGCCGGCAGGGGGCGCGCCGCTCGACAGGGCAAAGATGGTGTCCGTCACGGCGCGCCGTCCCTGGCAGGATCAGCCCGGATTCTTGTCGCCATTCTTGCCCGGCATTCCGGCCAGGCCGATGTCCATCATCTGCTTGAACAGGCGCATTCCGGCATCGCCCAAGGGCGAGAAGCTCTTGAACAGGGTCTCCATCTGCTCGACATTGGCGACGCCGTCGAAGCTGTCGAGCATCGTCTTCACATATTTGTCGTGAATGGGGGTGACATCCGGCAGCCCCAGGAAAGCCCGGGCCTCCGCAGGAGTGCAGTCGACGTCCACGCTTACCTTCATATCCCGCTACCCTTTGCTGCAGCCACCCTTTACAACGCCTCATGCCGCAACAAGGGCGCGCAAGGCAAATTTTTTGACGGCAAGCATGGTTGCACTCCGCCCCGCAACCGCCATTATGCCGGCCATCGACAGTGTCAGGAAAAAGGAAAGGATTTCCCATGGCAGCATTCACATCCATCCCCACGCTGGAGGGCGATGCCCGGTTCGATGTCTATGTTGCCCGGCCGCAGGGAACGCCCAAGGCCGCGATCGTGGTGATCCAGGAAATCTTTGGCGTGAACGAAGGGATTCGGCGCAAATGCGATGGCTGGGCGGCGGCCGGCTATCTGGCCCTTTCGCCCGATCTCTTCTGGCGCGAGAAGCCGCATGTCGAGCTGGATGCCGACATAGCGGAGGATTTTCAGGCGGCCATCGGCCATATGCAGAAATTCAACCAGGATCAGGGCATTCGCGACATAGAGGCGACGATCAAGGCCGCGCGGGAGGAACTGGGGCAAGGCGGCAAGGTCGGGCTGGTCGGATATTGCCTGGGCGGGCGGCTGGTGTTCATGTCGGCTTGCCGGACCGATGGCGATGCGTTCGTGGCCTATTATGGCGTCGGCATCGACGGCCTGCTGAAGGAACAGCATGCCATCGGCAAGCCGGTGCTGCTGCATGTTCCCACCGCAGACGGCTTCGTTCCGCCCGAGGTGCAGCAGAGGATGCATGAAGGACTGAAGGACAATCGTCATGTCACCCTGCATGATTATGAGGGGCTGGATCACGGCTTTGCCGCCGAGATGGGCGCGCGCCGCAACGAGGCGGCGGCGCAGCTTGCCGATGGCCGGACCGCGGATTTCTTCGCGGCCCATCTCTGACCGGGAGGCAAAGGCATGACGCAGGCATGGCGGATGGTGGCACGCACGCATGGCGGGCCGGAGGTGATCGCGCGGGAAGAGTTCGACCCCGGCCTGCCTGGTGAAGGCGAATTGCTGATCGCGCAGGATGCTGTCGGGTTGAATTTCATCGACACCTATTTTCGCAGCGGCCTTTATCCCGCGCCGTTGCCCACGCCGATCGGCGCGGAAGGTGCGGGCCATGTCGCCGCCGTCGGTCCGGGCGTCACCGGCTTTGCCGTGGGCGACAAGGTGGGCTGTGCGGTCGGACTGGGCGCCTATGCCACGCATCGGATGGTGCGCGCCGACCAGACGGTGAGGATTCCGGATGCCGTCACCACGCAGGATGCGGCGGCGATGATGCTGAAGGGCATGACCGCCTGCTATCTGGCGGAGGACATCGTCACCCTGGAGGCGGGGCAGTTCGCGCTGGTCCATGCCGCCGCCGGCGGTGTCGGTTCCGTGCTGGTGCCGTGGCTGCGCGACAAGGGCGTGGTGGTGATCGCCCATTGCGGATCGGCGGAGAAGGCGGCGAAGGTGGATGCCGAACATAGCCTTTATGGGAGCTTCGACAGCCTGGCCTCCACCGTGCGGGAGATCACCGGCGGGCGTGGAGTGGATGTCGTTTATGACGGCGTGGGCAAGGATAGCTGGAGTGCGTCGCTGGCGTCGCTCAAGCGGCGCGGCCTGATGGTGAGCTATGGCAATGCGTCCGGCGCGGTGCCGCCGATCAGCCTGCTCGAACTCAGCCGGGGTGGGTCGCTTTATGTCACCCGCCCGACCCTGTTCGACTATATCGCTACTCCCGAAGAGTTGGCGCGGACGGCCGAAAGGCTGTTCGACCGCATGGCGCGGGGCGTGGTAAGGACCGTCGTCGGCCAGCGCTTTGCCCTGGCGGATGCCGCCGACGCGCACCGCGCGCTGGAGGCGCGGCAAACCACGGGAAGCACGCTCCTGATCCCCTGACTGCCGCAGGCAGGGCTGGAAGCGGTTTGCGTCGGTATCGGTCGGATGACAGTGCACGTCACATCATTGGAAACGCATTGTTTTTCAAGGCGGGCGGCATATTCCGCTCGACCGGACCCCACCGGAATGGCAAGGCGCGGTCGATGAATGCCTTTGCGCCCCTGCTCGCGCCGCTCTGGTTCGCCCAGCTTTTCACCGGCGCCAAATCCTTCGTCGACAATCCGCTGATCGGTTCGACGCGGCTCAATGCGCTGGGGCTGCACGCGGCGCGCGTGCGGGCGGCGCAGGCCATGACGGCCCGGCGCCGCAAACGATTGGCCAATGCCGTCGATCCCGAGCATCGGACGACTTTCGACCGGGACGGTGTCGTGGAAATCCGGGATTTCCTGCCCACAGAAACCTTCCGCGCCCTCCAGGAACAGCTCTTTTCCTACCGCGGACCGGCGCGGGAAATGGTTCAGGGCGACACGATCACGCGGCGGCTGGCGCTGGACCCCGCCGCCCGGCGCGCCATTCCGGCCTTCGAAGCCTTCCGCCGGGATGGCCGCTGGCAGGCGCTGTCGCGCTATGTCTCCGGCTTCGACATAGAGCCGCTGCTCTACGTCCAGTCCATCCTGCCGCAGCGGCGCGACGCCGCGCCCGATCCGCAACTCGCTTTCCATGCCGATACCTTCTATCCGGCGATGAAGGCATGGCTGTTCCTGGAGGACGTGCCGGTCGAAACCGGTCCCTTCGCCTATGTGAAAGGGTCGCACCGGTTGACCCGCAGCGGCTGGCCTGGGAAAAGCAGCGCAGCCTGAGCGCGCGCGATGGCGATTGCCGTCTTTCCGCCCGAGGATCGCTGCGCATCGATGTCAGCGAACTGGCGGCCTTGGGCCTGCCGCAGCCCAGCATCTATTCAGTGCCCGCCAACACCCTGCTGATCGCCGACACATTCGGCTTTCATGCGCGCAGCCCGGCCAGCACCCCCGCGACGCGGGTCGAGATTTGGGCCTATGGCCGTCGCAACCCGTTCCGGCCGGCCAGGGGATGGGATGTCTGGAGCCTGCCCGGCATTGCCGAGCGCCGGATTCCGCTGCGCTGGTGGCTGGGCGACAAGGCTGCCGGCCTGATCAGGCAGCCATGGCGGCCGGTGGGCATCAAGGGCGCGGCGGACGGTTGATCGGTGCGCTGAAGGGCGCATGGAGCCCTTCTGCCATAACCCGCCGTGTGGATGCCACCTCTAGACGAAGAGCGTCAATATGCCGACCTGATGGTCGACAATCCCGTCATAGATCATCTTGATCGCGACATAGATGATGACCGCCAGGCCCAGATAGGCGATCCAGCGGAAGCGCTCGATATATTTGGCGATGATGTTCGCGGCGATGCCCATCAGCGCCACGGACAGAATCAGCCCGATGATCAGGATGCCGGGATGATCGCGCGCCGCGCCCGCCACCGCCAGCACATTGTCGAGGCTCATCGAAACGTCAGCGACCGCCACCGCCCAGGCCGCGCCCGCGAAGCTCTTGGCCGGACGCAGGCCGGATATGTCGTCGTCGCCGGTGTCGGGCGTGTCCCCGCCCCGCTTCGGGTGGAGTTCGCGCCACATCTTGAACGCCACCCACAGCAGCAGCAATCCGCCCGCCAGGATCAGCCCGACGATCTGCATCAGCTGCGTCACCACCAGCGCGAAGCCGATGCGCAGCACCAGCGCGGCGATGATGCCGATCAGGATCACCTTCTTGCGCTGTTCCGCAGGCAGGCCCGCCGCCAATGCGCCGACGACGATCGCATTGTCCCCCGCCAGCAGAACGTCGATCATCAGCACCTGGCCGAAGGCAGCCAGCGCGGCGGGCGAGCCGATATTGCTGAAATCATTGACGATGTGCGCCCAGATGTCGGCGGGTGAGCCGATCCCCTGAGCCGCAGCGGCGGCGGTTGCGAGTAGGTCGATCATGACGGCCTGCTATCCCCTGAAAATATGGCCCAAAACAAAGGGGCCGCCAGACCGGAGTCCGACGGCCCGAAAAATCGCGGCGGCGCGATGGAATGGATGCGCGCCTCCGGCAGAAGCACAACCCATGCCGCGGCTTACTGGTTCATCGAATCGAAGAAATCCTCGTTGGTCTTGGAATCCTTCATCTTGTCGAGCAGGAATTCCATCGCGTCGACCGTGCCCATCTGCATCAGGATACGGCGCAGCACCCACATCTTGGAAAGCTTGGCCTTGTCGACCAGCAGTTCTTCCTTGCGGGTGCCGGACTTGCCGACGTCCAGCGCCGGGAAGATGCGCTTGTCCGCCACCTTGCGGTCCAGCACGATTTCCGAGTTGCCGGTGCCCTTGAACTCTTCGAAGATGACTTCGTCCATGCGGCTGCCGGTGTCGATCAGCGCGGTGGCGATGATCGAGAGCGAACCGCCTTCCTCGATATTGCGCGCCGCGCCGAAGAAGCGCTTGGGACGCTGCAATGCATTGGCGTCGACGCCGCCGGTCAGCACCTTGCCCGAGGACGGCACCACCGTGTTGTAGGCGCGGCCGAGGCGGGTGATCGAGTCGAGCAGGATCACCACGTCCTTCTTGTGTTCCACGAGGCGCTTGGCCTTTTCGATCACCATTTCAGCGACCTGGACGTGGCGTTGCGCCGGTTCGTCGAAGGTCGAGGAGACGACCTCCCCCTTCACGCTGCGCTGCATGTCGGTGACTTCTTCGGGGCGTTCGTCGATCAGCAGGACGATCAGGAAGACTTCGGGATGGTTGTCGGTGATCGCCTTGGCGATGTTCTGGAGCAGGACGGTCTTGCCGGTGCGGGGCGGCGCGACGATCAGGGCGCGCTGGCCCTTGCCCTGCGGCGAGACGATGTCGATGACGCGGGCCGACTTGTCCTTGACGGTCGGGTCGGTCGCGTCGAGCGTCAGCTTCTGCGTCGGGTAGAGCGGCGTCAGATTGTCGAAGTTGACGCGATGGCGGACGACTTCGGGATCGTCGAAATTGACCGAGATGAGCTTGGTCAGCGCGAAATAACGCTCACCATCCTTGGGCGCGCGGATTTCGCCTTCCACCGTGTCGCCGGTGCGCAGGCCGAATTTGCGGACCTGGTTGGGCGAGACATAGATGTCGTCGGGACCGGCGAGGAAGTTCGCTTCGGGTGAGCGCAGGAAGCCGAAGCCGTCGGGCAGCACCTCTATCGTGCCCTCGCCCATGATCTGCTCGCCATTGTCGGCCTCGACCTTGAGGATCGCGAACATCAGGTCCTGCTTGCGCAGGGTCGACGCGCCTTCGACGCCCAGTTCCTCCGCCATGGTCACGAGTTCGGCGGGCGCTTTTTTCTTGAGATCCTTAAGGTGCATTCGCGTGAAGTCCGATGGAATGAGAGACGAGGAAGGAGAAATGGGGAAGGTCTGCCCGGCAATGACTCGGGGAAACCCGCGCCGGACGGGCGGGATAGAATGTCTGGCGTTTAGCGATCTGCCATAGGCCAAGTCAAGGTGGCTGAGCCGTTCAGTTGAACGGAAATTGCCGATATGCGCCCTGCCGCGAATGAAATGGGATGGGCGGAACCGGGGCGCTCATGCTATACAGGAATAAAATTAGGAGGAACGGGAGATGGGACGCTGGCGCGCCGCTCTGGGCATCGCGATCGCGATCGCCAGCCCTCCCCTTGCGGCGCAGGATCGCCCGGCGCTGGACCCCGAAGAGCCGCCGGCGGTGATCCGCACCATTGCCAGCGACGACGCCCGCATCACCATCCCCATCCAGATCGACGGTCGGGGACCATGGAATTTCGTGGTCGACACCGGATCGCAGCGCACCGTCATTTCCCGCGCCCTGGCCGAACGGCTTGCGCTGCCGCTGCGGGATCGGGTGACGGTGATCAGCATGACCGGCCGGGCGGAGGTGGACACGGTGGCTGTCCCGCGCCTGGGCTTCGGCAAGACCGTGGTGGACGACATAGAGGCGCCGGTGCTGGAAGGCGAGCATATCGGCGCGCCCGGACTGTTGGGACTGGACGGCCTGCACGCCAAGCGGCTGCTGCTGAATTTCCGCACGGGCCAGATGGAGATCAGCAACAGCAAGCGGAGCTGGCGCGACCCCAATGTCATCGTCGTCGAAGCGCGGCGGCGCCAGGGGCAGTTGATCCTGCTCGATTCCGACGTGAACGGGATGCAGGTCAGCATCATCCTGGACACCGGCACTTCGGTCAGCGTCGGCAATATGGCGCTGATGAACAAGCTGGTGCGCAAGAAGAAGGCGCCCGCGATGAAGCTGGTGACGCTGACCAGCGTGACGGGAGAGACGCTGTCGGGCCAGGCGGGCCTGATCGACCGGGTGCGCATGGGGCAGGTCACGCTGAACGAGATGCCGGTGATGTTCGCGGATGCCCAGCCCTTCGCGGAACTGGAGCTTCAGGACAAGCCCGCGCTGCTGCTCGGCATCGACGCGCTCAAGCTGTTCGACCGGGTGGCGATCGACTTCGGGAGGGGGAAGGTCGACTTCCTGCTGCCGGATACCGGGCTGCTCGACCGGAAACGCTTCGCGACGGCGCGGAGAGCGGCGGGCTAGAGCAGATTCCGATCCGATTGCATCGGCTCGACTGCTCTAAGTTTTTGTTTTGTCGCGTTTTCCGGGTCAGCAGATGATTTAATCTGCTTGGAAAACGCTCTAGGCATGGTCTAAGCGGAAAACCGGTTGCCCCCTTCGACAGGCTCAGGGCGAGACTTTCCGCACCATGCCCTAATGTGGCGCCGGCTGCTGCCGATTGCGGCCCAGCACATTGTCGATCCATTGCTGGTCCAGACGCGGCGGCTGCGGCCGGTCGGCGGGATTGGGCGCCGCCTGCCCGCTATCGTCCGGCTGTTCCTCATCCTCCGGCGGCTGCTGCGCCCGTTCTATGGGAAGGCCGTTTTCATCGACCATCATGCCGCTGTCCGTGCCGCCGTCGGGCTGGCCATAATAGGCCTCCTCATCCGGTTCGAGCTGCCATTCGGGCAGCGTCACCTGCGTTTCGAACTGTTCGACCGGGCGTTTCGCGACGGCGACCTTCATATAGTCGGCAAAGGCATGGGCCGGCGCCCGGCCGCCCTGGAGGACGCCCACGGCGCGGGCGTCGTCGCGGCCCATCCAGACGCCGGTGGTGATGCCGCTGGAAAAGCCCAGGAACCAGCCGTCCTTGTTGCTGCTGGTGGTGCCGGTCTTGCCGGCGACGGGGCGGCCGATCTGCGCGGCCCTGCCGGTGCCGGTGCTGACGGCGGTCTGCATCAGGTCGGTCATCCCCGCCGCGACCCAGGGGGCGACCAGCACCCGGCTGGTGTCGTCCTGATGTTCGTAGAGCAGGCGGCCTTCGGCGGTCGTCACCCGGGTGATGCCATAGGGAGTCACGGCCACGCCCTTGCGCGCGATGGAGGCGAAGGCGCGCGTCATGTCGATCAGGCGCACGTCGGACGTGCCCAGCACCATCGAGGGATGGGTGTTGATCGGCGTGGTGATGCCGAAGCGGCGCGCCATGTCCGCCACGGTGGGGAAGCCGACCTCCACGCCCAGCTTCGCCGCCACGGTGTTGACCGAATAGGCGAAGGCGGTGCGGATATCGATGTCGCCGGAAAAGCGGCCATTGCTGTTGCGCGGCTTCCACCCGTTGATGTCGACCGGACTGTCGGTGACGCCGGTGTCGGGCGTATAGCCCGCCTCCAGCGCCGCCATGTAGACGAAGATCTTCCAGGCCGAACCCGGCTGCCGCGTCGCGGTCGTCGCGCGATTATAGTTGGAGCTCACATAGTCCAGCCCGCCGACCATCGCCCGCACCGCGCCGTCGCGGTCGAGCGAAACCAGCGCGCCCTGCGTGCCGCTGGGCACATTGGCCTGGATCGCCGCGGTGGCCGCCTTCTGCATGTTGAGGTCGATGGTGGTGTAGACCTCCAGCGGCTCATTGGGCTCATCGATCAGCGTGTCGAGCTGCGGCAGCGCCCAGTCGGTGAAGTAGCGGACGCTGTTCTGCGGCGGTTCGGGCGCCATCCTTACATTCTGGAGACCGGCCGAGGCGCGTTCCGCCGCGCTGATCTTGCCATTTTCCTCCATCAGTTCCAGCACCACGCCCGCGCGGCCGATGGCGGCGTCGGCGTCGGCGGTCGGGGAATAGCTGGAGGGCGCCTTCACCAGACCGGCGACGATCGCCGCTTCGGGCAGATCCAGGCTGGTGGCCGGGTGGCCGAAGAATTTGCGGCTGGCCGCGTCGATGCCATAGGCGCCGCCGCCGAAATAGACCTTGTTGAGATAAAGTTCCAGGATCTGCCGCTTGGAGAATTTGCGCTCCAGCGCGAGGGCCAGCACCATTTCGCGCACCTTGCGGCCCCAGCTGTAGCTGTTGTTGAGGAAGATGTTGCGCGTCACCTGCTGGGTGATGGTGGACGCGCCCTGCCAGCGCCGGCCGCTGCCGCGCCGCTCCAGCGCCACCCAGGCGGCGCGCGCCATGCCGATGGGATCGACGCCGGGGTGCAGATAGTAACGCTTGTCCTCGGTCGAAACCATCGCATCGACCATCACGGTCGGAATCTGGTCGTAGCTCAGCCAGCGGCCGAAGCTGGGGCCCAGCGATACGATGACGCTGCCGTCGGCGGCATGGACGCGGATCATCTGGCCGTTGGGCGATGATTTCAGCGATTCATAGTCGGGCAGAGACTGATAGGCGATCACCACCGCCACGACGATCGCGACAAGCGCGCTGAGGCCGCCGACGAGGCCGATCTTCAGGCCCCGCACCAGCCATGTCTTCACTTTGCCCCGCGGTTCGCTGCTCTTGCCTGATCGTGCCATGGTTCGCCCGGATATGCGCTAAACGAAAAGGCGGCCAGTGGAAAAGCCGTGCAGGCCGCGCAAAAAAGCCGGAGTTTCTCCGTCATGCGCGATTTCGCCTCTGCCGAAATCGCCCGTCATCCTCAAGGGAAGCGCCGCTTTACCGGCGATGAACGATCACTCGCCTTCGTCGCGCGGCTTGAAATCGAGCGACGCGCTGTTCATGCAATAGCGCAGGCCGTTGACGCCCGGACCGTCGGGGAAGACATGGCCCAGATGCCCGCCGCAATTCGAACAGCGGACTTCGGTGCGGATCATGCCATGGCTGGTGTCGCGGATTTCATCGACCGCATCGATGTCGACCGGCGCGGTGAAGCTGGGCCAGCCCGATCCGCTGTCATATTTTTCGTCCGCATCGAACAGTTCGGCGCCGCAACCCGCGCAGAAATAGCGGCCATCGGCCTTGTTGCTGTTATATTTGCCGGTGAAGGCCCGTTCCGTGCCGCCCTCCCGCAGAATATGATATTGTTCGGGGGAAAGGCGCTCGCGCCATTCGGCGTCGGTCAGGTTGAGCTTGTCCATGCCCGGCAATATGGCGGTGGGCGGGCGCGCGATCAAGCGGTTAGCATGATCCGGGTAACGGCGCTCCCGCGCAGGCAGCGGCGCCCGGGAGAAACCTCTATCGCTCCCGCGCCGCCTGGCGGGCGATGGCGAGCAGTTCGTGCCGGACCATCAGGTCGCCCAGCCCCCTGCCCGACCGGCTGGCGCGCTCCGCCTGGGCGAGCCTGTGGATGACGCGGGCGATGCCGGGCGCGTCCCAGATGCGGACCTGCCGGGTGACGATGCCCTTTTCCTTCCAGAAGACCTGCTTGCCCGCCGCCTCGACCGCGCCTTCCAGCCGGCCGCTGTCATCGAAATCGGTGCGGATATTGGCGAGCAGCATGGCGCGGGCCAGCAGCGGGCGCAGCACCGCCGCCATCGCCGTTCCCGCCTCCGCCAGCCGCCCCAGTTCGCGGTGCATGCCGCGCAGGTCGCCGCCCAGCACGGCATTCACCAGCGGCGCGGCGTCGCTGTCGGGATTGTCGGCGGAAAGGGCGTCCAGCGCCTCCTCCGTCGCTTCGCGCGGGCGGTCCGGCGCAACGTCGAGATAGAGGATCAGCTTCTCCACCTCCCCGGCCATCAGCGTGCGGTCGCCATTGGCAAGATCGGCGATGCGGCGGCCCAGTTCGGGCGAAAGGCGCAGCCCCCCTTCCCGCGCGATGGCGATGGCGATCTGCTCCGCCTCCCGCGCGTCGGGCTGGTAGGATATGAAGGCCATGGTCTGCTTGTGGTCGAGCGCGAGCTTGAGCAGCTTCGACGTGCCCTTGAGCGCGCCCGCTATGGCGATGACGGGATTGCCCGCCGCCTCCGCCTCCAGCAGGGCGTTGAGGGCGGGCAGCGATTCCTCCCCCATGCCGGTGACGCGAATCCAGCGCTTGTCCCCGAACATGGAGAAGGACGCCGCTTCATCCGCCAGCCGCGCCGGATCGTCGCGCAGCGTCGGTCCGTCCAGGTCGACCCGCTCCGCTTCCGGCCCCATGGCGCGCTCCAGCCGCTTGGCGAGCGCCGTGCTGCCCGCTTCGTCGGGTCCGTAGAGCAGGAAGAAGCGGCAGTCGGCAGGCGGCGCGTCGAGCGCCTTTTCGATCTGGCCGCGATTGGCCTTCAACGGGATCTGTCCCGCGCCGCGAAACGGGCGAGCCGCGCGACGATCTGGTCGGCAATGGTCTGCGACAGGCGTTCCAGGGCGGTGTCTTCCGCCGCGATGGTCGCATATTCGCTGGAGACCACGTCGATGCCGACGTCCGATCCGGCGGTATCGTCCAGAATCTGCGCGCCGGTTGCGCCGTCGATAAGCTGATAGCGCGCCCGCAGGGTCCGCCGCTCGCGCGTGACGGCGGCGTCGGAGCGCAGACCGAAGCCGCTGATATTGTCGTCCAGCTTCACCACCAGCTTGTATCCGGGTCCGGTGCCGCTCATCGCCGCCAGCCGGTCGTTCAGCGCATTACGCACCAGCCAGCCGCCCTTGCCCTCTATCGGCTGCACCTCGACATTGCCCAGCGCCTGCGCGACCGGGCCGTGGCCGCCCCCGCCATAGACCGGGCGCAGGCCGCAGGCGGAGAGGGACAGGGCGACGAAGAGCAATGGCCAGAGCTTCATAAGACCTACCCTTAACCGTTCGCCCTGAGCTTGTCGAAGGGCCGTTCTTCCCCAAAGAGAAGTAAAGAGCTTCGACAGGCTCAGCCCGAACGGATGTTGTCAGATAACCAAATTCACCAGACGATCCGGCACCACGATCACCTTCCTGGGCGTCGCGCCGTCCAGCGTCCGCACCACATTGGGCGCGGCGAGCGCCAGACGTTCCAGCTCGTCCCTGGAAGTGCCCTTGGGAACGGTGATGGTGTCGCGCAGCTTGCCCATCACCTGGCAGGCGATGGTGACTTCATCCTCGACCAGCAATGCCGGATCTACCGCCGGCCAGGCCGCGTCCGCGATCAGGCCTTCCTCACCCATGTCGGCCCATGCCTCTTCGGCCAGATGGGGGGTCATGGGCGCGACCAGC
This sequence comes from Sphingobium sp. SA916, assembly GCF_002894065.1. Taxonomy (NCBI): domain Bacteria; kingdom Pseudomonadati; phylum Pseudomonadota; class Alphaproteobacteria; order Sphingomonadales; family Sphingobiaceae; genus Sphingobium; species Sphingobium sp. SA916. The sequence continues at coordinate 4,119 of NZ_LXYF01000055.1, read as the reverse complement.
AAAGCCAGCGCCCGGATCGCCGCGCTGCGGCTGGCCGAGGGCTTGGCCTTTTCGACTGCATTGGTGAGTTCGTAGATCTTCGCCACTGCCTTGTTGAAGGACAGCGCCTCAATGTCCTTCGCCACGCCGTCGATGGTCTGGTGCAGCTTGCGGTCGAGCGTCTTGTCCTGCCCCTCTGCCGCCTTGTCGGCTTCCCCGAACAGCCGCCACAGGCGGTTGACGAAGCGCCAGGAGCCTTCGATGCCCGCCTCGGTCCAGGGCAGGTCGCGCTCCGGCGGGCTGTCGGACAGCATGAACCAGCGCACCGCGTCCGCGCCATATTGGGCGATGATGTCGTCCGGATCGACGACATTCTTCTTGGACTTGGACATTTTCTCGACGCGGCCGACGGTGACTTCACTGTCGGTCCCGACAAGGAAGCATTTGCCATCCCGGCGTTCGACCTCAGCGGGCGAAACCCAAACCTCTGCAGCATGCATTTCCGGCTGCGAGCCATCATAATCGGCAGGAACCGGGAGAGGGACAGCCGCCTTGTAGGTCTCATGCGTCACCATGCCCTGGGTGAAGAGGCCGGTGAACGGTTCGGCAAAGCCGATCTGTCCCATATGCTGGAGCGCGCGGGTCCAGAAACGGGCGTAGAGCAGGTGCAGGATCGCATGTTCCACGCCGCCGATATATTGGCCGACGGGCAGCCATTTCTCGACGGTTTCCCGGTCGAACGGCCTGTCCTTGGGCTGGCTGGCGAAGCGGATGAAATACCAGCTTGAATCCGCGAAGGTGTCCAGCGTGTCGGTCTCGCGCCGCGCCGCCTTGCCGCATTTCGGGCAGTCGACATGCTTCCAGGTCGGATGCCGGTCCAGCGGATTGCCGGGAATGTCGAAGCTGACGTCTTCGGGCAGGACCACGGGAAGCTGGTCCTTGGGCACGCCCACGGGACCGCAATCCTCGCAATGGATGACGGGGATCGGCGTGCCCCAATAGCGCTGGCGCGAGACGCCCCAGTCGCGCAGGCGGAAGACGGTGGTGCCGGTGCCCCAGCCGCCCTCTTCGGCGCGGCGGATGACTTGCGCCTTCGCCTCCTCGACGCCCAGGCCATTGAGGAAGTCGGAATTCACCAGCCTGCCGGGGCCGACATAGGCCTCGTCGCCAATGCCCTTGGCTTCGTCGCCTTCGGCGGCGACGACGCGCTCGACCGGCAGCATATATTTGCGCGCGAAGTCGAGGTCGCGCTGGTCATGGCCCGGAACCGCCATGACGGCGCCGGTGCCATAGTCCATCAGCACGAAGTTCGCGACGAACAAGGGCAGCTTGCGACCGGTGAAGGGGTGGATCACCGACCGGCCGGTGTCATAGCCCTTCTTTTCCTGGGTCTCGATCTCGGCGGCGGCGGTGCCGGTCTGGCGGCATTCCTCCGCGAAGGCGGCGAGCGCCGCATCCTTTTCCGCCAGGGCGAGCGCAATCGGATGATCGGCCGCGACGGCCGCGAAGCTGGCGCCGAAAATCGTGTCGGGGCGGGTGGAGAAGACCTCCAGCTCACCGATTCCGCCGACCGGCGCGTCCAGCCTGAAGCGGAATTGCAGGCCGACCGACTTGCCGATCCAGTTTTCCTGCATCAGCTTCACCTTGTCCGGCCACTGGTCGAGCGTCTTCAGGCCCGCCAGCAGATCGTCCGCGAACTGGGTGATCTTGAGGAACCACTGGGACAGCTTGCGCTTTTCGACCGGCGCGCCGGATCGCCAGCCCCTGCCGTCGATTACCTGCTCGTTCGCCAGCACGGTCATGTCGACCGGGTCCCAGTTGACCGCCGATTCCTTGCGATAGACCAGGCCCGCTTCCAGCATGTCCAGGAACAGCGCCTGTTCATGGCCGTAATAGTCCGGCTCGCAGGTCGCCAGTTCCCGGCTCCAGTCCAGCGCGAAGCCCAGCTTCTTGAGTTGCGCGCGCATCGTCGCGATGTTGGAGCGGGTCCAGGCGCCGGGATGCACCTTCTTCTCCATCGCGGCGTTTTCGGCGGGCATGCCGAATGCGTCCCAGCCCATCGGGTGCAGCACCTCATGCCCGGTCATCCGGCGGAAGCGGGCCAGCACGTCGCCCATCGAATAGTTGCGGACATGGCCGATATGGATGCGCCCGGAGGGATAGGGAAACATCTCCAGCACATAGCTGCGCGGCTTGTCGCTGCTGTCGGACGCCTTGAACGTCTGCTTCTCGTCCCAGACGGCCTGCCAGCGGGCATCGGCCTCAAGCGGGTTGAAGCGCCTTTGCATGGATAATCCTTAACTCAAGTGCCGTTCGGGCCGAGCCTGTCGAAGCCCTGCACTACTCTTCAAGAACATATGGCCCTTCGACAGGCTCAGGGCGAACGGAAATCGACGCCGCGATCAGCCCGCAATCGCCATGCGGCGCAGGTCGCGGGCCTTGGTCAGGATGATCTCTTCCAGTTTCTGCACGGTCGCGGCCTGCACCGGCACGTCGACCCACTGGCCGCCCTGGCTGACCTGGCGGCTGGCGGCGACGCGCAGCGCATCGGCGCGCAGATCCTGGTCCAGGATCGATACGGTCAGCTTCATCCGCTCATTGGGGCTGTTCGGATTGGCGTACCAGTCGGTGACGATCACGCCGCCGTTCGAATCCGTCTGGACCATGGGCATGAAGGACAGAGTGTCGAGGCTGGCGCGCCACAGATAGGCGTTGACGCCGATGGTCGTCACCTTCGATGCGGCGAGATCCGCCTTCGGGCGGTCCTTGGCGCCGCCCCCGCAGGCGGCGAGCGGCAGAAGTGCAGCCAGCAGCAGACCGGCGGAAAGGCGCGAAGAAAGGCGGCGGACCATCATTATTGTCCCATCAAACGAGTAAACGCCCCGCTTCTATAGAGGACCGGCGGCAATGGGCAAGGGGGACTCCGGGACGGCGCGACGACGACCCGCCGTGCAACCGGGGCGAGTCCTGTGTGTTCCGTGCAACAGCTCCGACAAAAAACCGGTGGCGCTCTACCAATTCCAGAGCCTTGCGTATATGAAGGACCATAGAAAAGTAGTCGGCGGGGAAGAGATTCGGAACATGCGCCTGAAAAGGGGACATATAGCGTTGGCAGGCTCGGCGGTCGCCGTGGCCGGCTTTATGCTGTCCCCTGCCATCGGGGCGGCCACGGACCTTGTCCGCATGCGCGCCGAAACGCCCGTTTCGCTGGGCGCGCTGGGCAGCATCTCCTCCTTCACGCCGACGACGAAGGACCCGCGCCTGGCGGCGGCCTATGCGAAGATCGCCGCGTCCGCGAGTCGCCAGAATTTCCGCTTCACCCCGACCAGCGGGTCGCTCAGCGGTCAGCGCTCGGTCACCGTCATGGTGCGCGCCGCCGACCTGAACGATCGCGTCGCGATCAGCCGGACGCTGGACCCGGTGAGCATCGCGCCCGTCGCCTTCAGCCTGAACAGCGCGCATAACTGGCGCAAGTTCGCCCTGCCCGAAGCGGTGGGCCGCAAGGAACTGGACCCGGTCGCCGTCGAGCCGATGGCGGGCGCCAGGAATTTCTCGCTGGATCAGGGCCGCAAGGACCGTTTCAGCACCAAGGTGCTGATCGAGAGCCGCCGCGAGCCGGCCGCGACGATCCGCAATCCCAGCGCGGACAAGGATTATTCGCTGGATCTGGCCAGTTCCTATTCGCTGACGCGCAATCTGAACGTCACCGCGGGCATTCGCTATAATAACAGCTTTGCCGGACGGCTGACGCCGATGACCGACGACCGGCAGGATGCGCAGGCCGTCTATCTGGGCACGATCTTCAAATTCTAAAACGGCTTGAGGGACGAGGTTGAGCGGCATCATGCCTGCCTCGGCTTCTGTCTTGTCCAGCGTTGGTCCCGTCCAGGCCGAACCATGGTCCGGGGCGGGAACATGTCCAGCCTCCATCCGGCAGAAAGACCTGAGCGCCCTGTGTCGCCCGGCAACCGGGGGCTTTAGAGCCAATCGACATTCAGCCCTGACGGCCTGCAAATGGCGCTTTTCCGTGCTTCCGGTGCTCACCTACTTTGAGTAGGCTGCGCTCCGGGTCACGGAAAACCACCATTTTACCTTCGGTGGCCTTCGGCTCGGCTCGTCATCTTCTGAATGTCGATTGGC
>NZ_LXYF01000054.1:0-46186 GCF_002894065.1 Sphingobium sp. SA916 | reverse complement strand
TCGGATCAAGCAGTTCCGGGGCATAGCCACTCGATATGATAAGGATGCTGCCAACTATCTGGCGGCGATCAAGCTCATCTGCACACGCCTCTGGTGCAATGCATAATGAGTCTGCGCCCTAAAGTTTTCCATTTCTAACAGTAGCGGTTCGGCGGAGAGGCCTTTTAATTTCTTTATTTTTTTACCCAAGGCAAAAATACGAGTTCTAACGGGGAGTAAGCCGCAATTTGCGACTGCCGCCTTGGCGTAATCATAAAAAACTGTAAGGGCCGCTTTTGAGAACCCCTCATAATGCGCGTACAATAAAGCCCAAGAAACCCTAAGCAAAACTACTTTCTGATGATCGCTGACATCTTTTCGTGCAAGCAGCAATTTTAAAGAACCTAGTTCTGCTTCACGCCAACTTAAGTCATCAGTAATCAAGTCAAGCGGAGACTTCATTACAGAGATACTCCCGCACAACCTGAATCCTTTCATGGAGCTTTGGTATGGTGTTAGCGCCCGGCCCTGTAGCGCTTTTGAATCTCTCGCTGGAAAATGCGGCTATCAAGCGTGCCAAAAGGTCACCTCCGGGAACGTCAACTAGGTCGTCGTAGCGCTCTACGAACGCGGCACAGACAGCCTCGTAATATGCTGGCGCTAGACGCCCCGTGGCTTCGCCATGTGTATTGAAACGAGTGAATGCTTGATCGCCCAACTTTTCGAGAATGGCGTCGAAGGTCTTTTCAAAAAGTGCTGCCATTCCATCGCGATCAAAATGCACAAGCCCGAATAGGACGCTCTCCATGTAGCCGTCCAACCATTCTTCGATGTTACCTTTGAACGTATCTCGCGAGTTAACCAGAGCAAAAAATCGAAGTACTAGTTCCTCATTCGCTCTCTGTTCTACCATGCTGCTCGGAAGGCGTGAAATCGCTGATGCGAATCCCTGATGCTGCGCGAGTCCTTGCAGAAGCTCATAAAAATCAGCGCCTCCGTCGATCATCCTAGATGAGCAATTTCGGATCTCTTGAGCGGAAAGAAGCGAACCGCCAGTATTAAGACGTTTGAATAGCTCATATTTAACGAAGGCATCGCCGGATTTGTTAATTATCGTCGCACGGATAGGCGTGCGCTTTATTTTTAATTTTGTAACGGTATCGATAGTATTCAACGTCTTTCCATTTAGATCGTGAATAAAATCACAACCTTGCAGAACAAGTTCTGGTTGACTAATGGCAGAATGGTCTAAAAATTGAAGTACAGAGCTAGTCCTTTGAAGGCCGTCAATTAGCTCCAAAATTCCATCATCGTTCTCGATGAGAAATATGGGAGGGATTGGAAGTCCCATTACTATAGATTCTATTAGCCTAGATCTTTGCTCATTAGACCATCGAAAAAGCCTCTGATATTCTGGACGAATAACAATCTCTTCATCTCTATGTAAGTTGAGAAGTTCGCCGAAGGAAAAATCCACCGCCGTCGTGCGAATCTCGCGATCGAGGCTGCCTGGAGTGCTGTTAGTCAATTTTGATACCCTCTTCGATTTGCAACGACGCTACAGGCCCGCGGAAGCTTGAGCAATACCACGCTTCCGATCTCAGCTTGCGAAGGTGCATCAACGAGCGGCCATCTTTGCTGCCTAAATTAACGGCGGCCAGTGGCAGGTTCACGAATTATTCAATCCACGGCTGACAGTCTGAAATCGGCCCAAGGCGGTCATCCCGGCAGTGTGCGAAAACAGGTGAAACACGACAGGGGTAGTTAGGCCACCGCCTGCAACCCCTTGCGCTGGATGATGGACAAGAGCCGCAAGGCGGGACCGCCGGGGCGCTTCACGCCGCGTTCCCAATCCGACACGAGATTGCGCGAGACGTTGAGATAGGCGGCGAACACCGGCTGCGAGACATGCTCGCGCTCACGGATGGCGCGGATTTCATCGCCTGCCAGCGATGGGGCCGGGGCAAGACACGCCTCATCAAAGGTGCGAAGTGTCGCGCGCGACATAACGCCCGCGTCGTGCGCGTCGCTCATCATCTCGTGGACCGCGCCCGCGATCTCGCTGCGATAGCCCTTACCCTTCACCGTCGTTCCCATCGTCTATCTCCACCAGCGTTCCAGATGCCACCAGCCGGTCCAGTTCCTCGTCGTTCCATTCCAGCGCTTCGGTTGCCGCATTGCGCAGCAAGGCGAGGTCCGCCTTCGATATATTCGCCTGCGCACTCTTGGCGAAGCCGAAAGCGAATATCGCCCGATCACCGTGCCGGAGCAGGATCAGCGTGCGATAGCCGCCCGACCTGCCCTGACCGGTACGCGCCACGCGCTGTTTGATGACGCCGCCGCCGAGATCGGCATCCACCAATCCGCTTTCGGCGCGCTGCACAGCGTCCCGAAGCCCCGAATCGGCAATGCGCTCCTTGCGCGCGAAGCGCTCGAACCAGCCATTCTTGAATATACGTGGGATGGTGGCCCTCCTGCTTCCGATGCCATATATAATACATAGCGTTAGAGTTCAACGCACTTGCAGGGCCGATATTGGCGCAACCGGCACTGAAATGCCCCGATCGGCACTACAGTGCCCCACCCCTTGCGACGCAAGACGATCCGGCGCAGCCTGATCACTGGCGGGCAGACCTCCGATGATTTGGAGAATTGCCATGAATGATTCGACCTGACCAATGCGCAATGCCGTACCCATCGGCATAAAGCACTGACCGGCATGCTGTTTGGGACATAGTGGGAAAAAATTCTGCGATGGTCACGCCCTGCGGCAGAGCTACGTCGTGGACCGCCCTTGGACGCCCCTGAACGCCAGTCGTCGCCAGCGCCCACCCGTCCAATCCCGAATGGCCTGATTTGGCCCCGTAACGGCTCTTGCCCAGTGCGCCATGCTGCCCGATGCTGGTCCACAGGGGCGCGTGCAACACCTTGATTTGAAGAGATTGCCCCATGAACAACCCCGATCGTATCATCCGCCTGAAGACCGTTCTCGCCCGCACCGGGCTTTCGCGCACCACGCTCTATCGCAAGATGGGCGAAGGCACCTTCCCCCGCCAGGTAAAGATCAGCGTCCACGGCGCGGGCTGGCACGAATCCGCCGTCAATCGCTGGGTGGCCGATCCTGTCGGCTATCGCGACGACCACGCCGGGAGCCAGGTACAATGACCGTGCCTCTACCGCCCGATCCGATCTGCGTGCGCGTCAATGATGCGGCGCGCATGATCGGGGTCGGCCGCACCAAGCTCTATGCGCTGATCGCGGCGGGTGAGATCGAGACGGTGAAGCTCGGCAAGGCCACCCGCGTCACCACCGCCAGCCTGCACGATCTCATCAGGCGGCAACGCGAAGCCTGACCGGCTCGGACGCCGTGGGGTCGGCGTCCGAACTACCCTTCACCGGCAGCTTGTCCAGAAACTCCGCCCAGCGCGCCATGAGGCTGCGCCGCTTGTCGAAGAAGTCGGTGCGGCGATAGGCGGCTTCCACCTTGTTGGGCAGCTTGTGCGCCAGCGCCTTGTCGGCAACCTCCTTGGGGAAGCGGGTCCGCTCCGACGACCAGTCGGTGAAGGCCGAACGGAAGCCGTGGACGGTCACACTCTTGATGCCGTCATCGCGTAAGAGCTTGGTCATGGTCATGTCGCTGATCGGCTTTTCGCCGTCATTGCTGAACACAAGGCCGGTATCGCTGGTGCGCTCCTTCCACCGCTTGCGGAGCAGCGCCACGGCGGGCGCGGACAGCGGCACGACATGGGTCTCCCCTGCCTTCATCCGCTCACCCGGAATGGTCCAGATGGCCTTGTCCAGATCGAACTCCGACCACACGGCAAAGCGCGTCTCGTTCGACCGCACGGCATTATAGATGGTGAAGCGCAGCGCGTCGCGCCCGGTCGTGGGCGAAGCTGCCGCCAGCTTCCGCATGAGCGCAGGCACATCCACATAGGGCATGGCTTCCAGATGTCCGCCCTTGTCCACCTGACGGGGAAGCCCCTTGCGCACCGAGCGCAACGATACCTCACCCGGAAGCCAGCCCTTGATATGGGCGAAGTCCAGCACCGCGCCTATGCGTTGCAGGATGCGCCGCGCGCTATCAGGGATGGTCAGCCAGATCGGCGACAGCACCTCGACCACGCACGCATTGTCCACCTCGTTGACCGGCTTCGTGCCGATCGCCGGGAACACATGGTTCTCGAAACTGGAAATCCAGTTGGCGTGCCGCTTGTTCTTCCAGCCTTCCTTCAACGCCTCGTAACAATCGCGGGCCGCCGTCTCGAAGCTCGGCACCACCTTGCGCGCCCTGCGTCGCTCGGCGACCGGATCGGTTCCCTCACGGACCTTCCGCCGTAATGCTGCTGCCGCTTCCCGCGCCTCGGCCAGTGACACGTCCAGCGCCGATCCCAACCCATAGTCGCGTCGGCGTCCATCCTTCTGCATCCGCAGCACCCATGTCCGCGCACCGCTATCCTTCACCAGCAGGCACAGTCCCCGGCCATCGACATGCCGACCAGGCTTCGCGTTCTTTACCTTCAATGCCGTCAGTGCCATCGGTTCGGTTCCCGCTTTGGGCATCGCAGGCGTTCCCACACTTCCGGGCAGGAATTGGTCCCACAATCGTTCCCACATTTTGCGCCAAATTCAGGCAAATCAAGACGACCGACCGCGAACACCATACAAGACAAATCGTCGATTTTACAGTGTAGTTAGGAACGTCCCGGCATCGCCCGAGACAAAAGTTCTACACTCGTAGGGGTCACCATTTATCAATGCCTTGCGAGGCGGTTGGATAGTGGTTGGCGCCGATCTGGGCGCGCGGCCAGCGGATTGAGCCAGTCGGCTTTCGGCTATTCTCCTAGAACTATTGTCGTCCGGCCTGAAGGCTTGGACATTCACCCGTCTGCGTTCCGCTCCATGCCTGACGTCCAGCCTCGGCTCGGCTGGACCTTCCGCTTATCCCGCCACGGCCGTTCTCGTCGCCTTCGCCGATCGCGTCCTCTTTGCCTGCCCTTGCCGGGGCCGGGCAGTCGATTCCCGCACGACGAGCGAAGGCGCGAGCACGATGTTGCGGATCTCCGGATCATCCCCCCGAATGCGTTGCAGCAGAAGGTCGGCCGCCTCCCGCCCCAGGGCATTATGGCCGATGCGTATCGTCGTCAGCGGCGGCGTCACCAGATCCATCATGGGCATGTCGTTATGCCCGACGATCGATACGTCCTCCGGGCACCGAAGGCCACGTTCCTTCAGCGCATCATAGGCGCCCAGTGCGAGAAGGTCGTTTGCGGCGACGATCGCGGTGATGTCGGGGTCACGGTCCAGCAGGCGGCGGGTCGCAATCGCGCCCTCTTCCCGCGAATAGCCTTCGGCTGCTTCGTGCAGCGGCTCGGTCGAACGAAGGTCGTGCTGCTCCATCGCGCCATAAAAGGCGCGCCGCCGCAGATGGCCGGTGGACACCGTCTCCGGTCCTGCGAGATGTGCGATCCTGCGATGTCCCAGTTCCACGACATGGTCGACGGCGAGTTGCATTCCCAGCGCGTCGTCGGAGACGACGGCCGACAATCGGCGCTTTTCCTCCGCCCGGTTGACGAGAACCGCCGGAAGCCCCTGTTCGAGACAGAAATCGACCACCGGGTCGTCGCGCTGGACGGTCGCCAGGATCAATCCCTCGATCTGCCGCGTCGCCAACTCGCGCACGATCTCCAGCTGCCGGCTGGAATCCCGCCCCACATCGGCAACCACGGTCGAGAAGCCTTCCGCCGCAAGCCTTTCCGCCGCGCCGCTGAGGATCGGGGAAAAGACGGTATTCGCGATGTCGGGCACGAGCATGCCTACAAGATGCGAGCGGCCGGTGCGCAGGCCCGCGGCGAGCAGGTTGCGCCGGTAGCCAAGGCGCTGCGCCGCCGCGAGCACGCGTTCAGCCACTTCCTCCGCGACCAGATAGCGGGTCGCTGGGTTGAGCGCGCGGGAGACGGTCGACGGGTGAACTGCAGCGGCCTCCGCGACCTGCTTGATCGTCACGGTCCGGGATTTGGTGCTACTGCGCGGCAAAATAGTCTCCTTTGACAGGCCTTTCTCTTCCCGCGCGCAAATCTTGGCAACATGATTTCGCATTCCGGCCGGTCGCGGGCCTTTTGCAGGCGGCTGCGGCAGGATGGAGGGGCGTCGGTTCATGGCGGCGGGGCGATGCGATGCCGCCCGCGAACGGCCGCTTCGACGGACCGTCAGGTCATCGCGCCGCTATCCGGGCCGTCGGAAGTCCGGTCCGGGGATTGTCTCTGGCTTGTCGTGCTTAAAAGGAGCGATGCGGCAAGGAGCGCCCCCCTCCCCCTGCCGGGGCCGATATTTCCCGCCGGGCTTAATGCCGGCGTTTGAAGCGCTGCACCCGGCGGCCATAACCGACTTCCGCCGTGTAGAGATTGCCTTTCGAATCGATCGCGATGTTGTGGATCGACTTGAACTGGCCGGGCTGGCGGCCCGCGCGGCCCCATTTCGTGACGAACGCGCCGGTCTGGCGGAGCAGTGTCACGACCTGTCCGTTGCCGCCGTCGGCAACGAAGATATAGCGTTGCGCGGCGTCTTCGGACAGGACGAGGTCCCACACCGATCCGCTGCCCAGCGTCTGGGGCTCCACCTTGAACTCGCGCACATAGCTGCCGTCCTTGCGGAACACCTGTATCCGGTCGTTGGCCCGGTCGCAGACATAGACCAGACCGTCGCGGGCGATGCGCACGCAATGAACCGGGTTGTTGAATCCCTGCGATACCGAAGCGGGCGAATAGGGCGGCAGCTTGTCGTCATTAGGCACCGAACCGCTGCCGCCCCAATGCCGCTTATATGCACCGGTCGACAGGTCGAAGACGATCACCCGGCGATTGCCATATCCGTCCGCGACATAGAGTTCGTTCGCCGCGCTGTCCGTCATCATATGCGCCGGGCGTCCCAGCCGCGTCGTGGAATTCGACCCCTTGGTGCCGTCGTCGGCCCCGAACTGGCGGATGAACTTGCCGTCGCCGGTGAACTCCAGCACCTGGTCGCCGTCCAGATTGCCGGCGATGAAGACATGGCCCGCATCGTCGACATGGATGCCATGTTCCATCTGCACCCATGGATGGCCCTGTCCGGCTCCGCCCCAGGCGGCGAGAAGATTGCCTTGCTGGTCGAATTTCATGACCGGCGGAGCAGCCGAGCAGCAAAGCGACTCAGGCGGAGATTTCTGCGCGCCCTTCTCGTCGTCGAGCAGCGAACCCGGCCGCTGGATGATCCAGACATTATCGTCCTTGTCGACGGCGACGCCCGAGACCTGGCCCAATATCCAGTTGCCGGGCAGGGGCCTTGGCCATTGCGCGTCGGGTTCGAACCGGGGGGCGTCGGCGGCGGGTTTCTGGGCGGGAACGGGCGCTGAGCCGATGCAGCCGATCAGCATCGCCATGGCAAGGAAACAGCGCCGCATAGTCATCCCTCCGGGCCCATTGTCGACCGAATAAAGGCTCTCAAGCAAAGGGCCCGCGTCCTAACATATTGTTATTCCGAAAGCGCCGTGGCAGCAGGCGGTTGCGCGCCCTGATGATAGCCATTATTTATCTTAATTAATAAGATTTCAATTGCCTATATCGCGATATGATGGTGATTTGCAGCGTCTGTCAAGGCGCAATCAGGGTGCGTGGCATCTGTTCAGGAAGGTTTCCCCTGTGGAAGGAAGCTGCTAGCTGGAGTTTCGCGCCCGGGGTGGCGCCTTGGGTTTGGATTGGGAGAAGTATTCATTCGCGGACCGGTTCTAACGCCGAAGAATAATTCGGTGACGCGGGCGTTTGCGATCCTGCGGGCCATAGCGGGCGCGGGTCGTGATCTGAGCGCGACGGAGGTTGCCCGCGCGGTGGGCAGCAATATGGCGACGGTGCATCGCTTCCTGCTGACGCTGGAAGGCGAGGGTGCGGTCGCGCGCGGGCGCAAGGGCGGTTTCCATCTGGGACCGGCCCTGGCCGACCTTGGCGCCCGGGTGGAAGGCGACGTGCTGCTGGTAAATGCGGCGCATCCGCATCTGGAGGCTCTGGCCGATGAATTCCGCGAAGCCGTCCACTGCGTCGCACGCAGCGGGAACCAGGCGATCAATGCGGCCGTGGCGCGGCCCGACCGTTCGCTGGTCATCAGCCATCCGGTGGGCGAGCCGTTTCCGCTTCACTGCACCTCCGCGGGCAAGCTGTTCATCGCCTCGATGAGCGAGAGTCACCGCGCCAGCTTCCTCGCCAATGCGGAGCTCAGGCGCTACACGCCTGGCACCATCGTCGATCCGGGGCAACTCATGGCCGAACTCGGCCGCATCGCGAAGCAGGGCTATGCGGTGGACAATGAGGAATGGGAGGAGGGGCTTCGTTCGATCGCGCTGCCGCTGCATAACATGCGGGGCCAGGTGGTGGCGGCGATCGCGCTGTCGGCGCCCAGTTCGCGGCTGGGCGACGAGCAGTTGGCGAAGGCGCGGTCCGCGATCGCCGGCAGCGTGACCCAGATCGAACGGTCGCTGTCGATCGAAAGCCGGGTTTTCCCGTCGCGCGCCAAGCCCCGCGGCAATTTCCCGCACCTGAAGCGCGTGGCGGATTTCCTGTTCATTTCGGGCACCAGCGCGCGGCGGCCGGATGACAGTTTCGAGGGCGCGACCGTCGGGGAAGACGGCAAGGTCGTGATCGACATAGAGCGGCAGGCGCGCTTCATCTTCGACGCAATCCGGGACATGCTGGCAACGGCGGGCGCGTCGCTGGCGGACATCGTCGATATTCAGGTCCACCTGCTCGACATGGCCGATTATGAGACCTTCAACCGCGTCTATGCCGATTATTTCGGCTTCGAAGGCCCTGCGCGCAACACCGTCGCGGTCAAGGAACTGCCCCATCCCCATCAGGGGATCATGATCACCGCCATCGCGTTCAAGCCGGGTTCCCATATCGCCCCGGACGAATGACGCTATGGCCCTCGACCGGAGCGATTTCCAGGCGACGCGATTGATCGCTGATTAAGAAATCGCGTTAGGACGGAAATCAGGGCGGTTCCGGCCCGGTGCCGGGATCGCGCGCCTGCTGTTTGATCCTTGTCCGTTCCAATCGTGCGATGTCGCGCGAGCGCCAGCCGTGGCTGTGCGATATAAATTCTCATCTAACGACTTTTATATCTTGCATATCGAGATAATATATTTCATGCAGGGTTCCGGAAAGGGAGAGACGTGGATGCCCGATGTTCGTTTGAGCCGAAGGTCCGCAATGTCCGCCATGCCTGGAGGGCGGGCGCGTCGCCGGTTCTGGCGGGCAGCCGCCCTCGCCCTGTTGGCGGCGGCGGGCGGTGGCGCGGCGCAGGCTCCGGCAGCGAAGGTGCCGATGGTGAAAAGCCAGGCGCCGGGCTTCTATCGCATGATGCTGGGCGACTATGAGATCACGGCGCTCAATGACGGCGTCGTCGACTTCCCGCCGGCAAAGCTCTTGACGAACACGACGGCGGGCGAGGTGGCCGCAATGCTGCGCAAGCGGTTCGAGCCGGATGCCGTGCCCACGTCCGTCAATGCCTTCCTGATCAACACGGGCGACCGCCTGGTGCTGGTGGACACGGGCGCCGGAAAGGTTCTGGGGCCGCGACTGGGCGGGCTTGCCGAAAGCCTGCGGGCGGCGGGGTACCGGCCGGATCAGGTCGATGCCGTGCTGATCACGCACATGCATCCCGACCATATCGGCGGCTTGGTGAAGGATGGGCAGCCGGCATTCCCCAATGCGACCGTCTATGCCGACAAGACCGATGCGGCGCTGTGGCTGGACCCGGCCGAAGCGGCGAAGGCGCCGGAGGATCAGGGCAAGCTCGGCAAATATCGCTTCCGGGCGGTCAAGGAGTCGATGGACGCCTATAGCCGGCGCGGCAGGCTCCGATATTTCGACGGCACGGGGGAAGTGCTTCCCGGCATACGCGCCATCGCCTCTCGCGGGCATTCGCCCGGCCACGCCTTTTTCGAGGTGGAATCGAAGGGCGAGCGCCTGCTCTTCTGGGGCGACATCATGCATTTCGGGCAGGTCCAGCTCGAACTGCCGGAAGTGGCCATGTATTCCGACATCGATCCTGCAAAGGCGACGGCGAGCCGGTTGGCGGCGCTGAAGGATGCAGCGGACGGGCGCTATCTGGTCGCCGCCGCGCACCTGCCCTTTCCCGGACTGGGGCATATCCGCAAGGCCGAACGCGGCTATGCCTGGGTGCCCGTCACCTACGAAATCCCGCCCCGCTGACGGAGGGGGCGGCTGGACGGCCCGATGCGTGATGGCGTCGGATAATGCATCGATGGGAGGAGGCGACATTGCGACTGGGTTCCGGATTATTGGCCTTCGCGGCGACGATGCTGCTGCCCGCCGTTGCGGTCGCGCGCGACGCGGCTCCGCGCAACGACCTGCCTCAGCCTTATGAAACGACCCGGGATTGGGGCACTTTGCCCGCGGGGATGAAATGGGCGGCGGTGACGGCGGTGGAATCGGCCCCGGGCGGCGTCATCTACGTCATCCATCGCTGCTTTGAGAATTCCTGCATCGACCGGCCCGAACCGCCGATCCTGAAATTCGATGCGCAGGGCCGACTTCTGAAGGCATTCGGCCAGGGCCTGTTTCGCTTCCCCCATGGGGCGACCGTCGATGCGCAGGGCAATTTGTGGGTCACCGATCTGGGTTCCGTTTTCCTGGCCGAGCGCGGATCGGGCGACAATGGCGGCAAGATCGTGAAATTCGATTCCGACGGCAAGGTGCTGATGACGCTGGGTCACGATGCGCTGGGTTCCGCCACAGACTTTCTGGATCAGCCCAATGACGTCGTGGTCACGCGCAAGGGCGACTTCTTCGTGTCCGAAAGTCATTCGCCCGGCGGCAAGAACAACCGGGTGCTGAAATTCTCGAAGGACGGCAAGTTCATAGGGCAATGGGGGCGCAAGGGAAGCGGTCCTGGCGAGTTCAGCGAGCCTCACAGTCTGGCGCTCGATTCCCGTGGCCGGCTGTTCGTGGCCGATCGGGAGAATAACCGCATCCAGATCTTCAGCCAGGACGGCAAGTTCCTGGCCCAGTGGCATCAGTTCGGTCGCCCCAGCGGCATCTATATCGACGGGAAGGACAGGCTTTATGTCGCGGATTCCGAATCCAGTCCGGTCGAGGGCCGTAATCAGGATGCCCGCATCCGTCGGGGTATCCGCATCGGCAGTGCCCGGACCGGAAGGGTCGACGCCTTCATCGAGGATGCCGAAGCGGCGGAACCCAGGCATTCCGGGGCCGAAGGCGTGGGTGTCGACGATCAGGGCAATGTCTATGGCGCGGTCGTTGGCCGCCGCATGCTGGAACGGCATGTGAAGCGGCCGAAGCCATGAAGGGCTGCCCGGTTCCGAATGATCGGCCCGTTGCAAGGCCCGCAGACTTTCGTTGACGGCTTCCTGCGGGCTTGATACCAATCTTACAAGACGAATTATTTTTCTTACTTAATGAGAATCGGAGAGAGCTCATGTCCCAAGGTAAGATTCTCGCGGGCTTCGTGGCGCCGCATCCTCCCCATCTCGTCTATGCCGAAAATCCCCCGCAGAATGAGCCGCGTTCGGAGGGTGGGTGGGAGCCGCTGCGCTGGGCCTATGAAAAGGCGCGCAAGAGCATCGAGGAACTGAAGCCCGACGTGCTGCTCGTCCATTCGCCGCACTGGATTACGACAGTCGGCCACCATTTCCTCGGCGTGGAGCGTCTGTCGGGCAAGTCGGTCGATCCGATCTTCCCCAATCTCTTCCGCTTTGCCTTCGACCTGAACGTCGACGTCGACCTTGCCGAAGCCTGCTGCGGCGAGGCGCAGGCGCTTGGCCTGACCGCCAAGATGATGCGCAATCCCAATTTCCGGGTGGATTATGGCACGATCACCACGCTGCACATGGTCCGTCCGCAATGGGACATCCCGGTCGTCGGTATCTCGGCCAACAATTCGCCTTATTACCTCACCCTCGACGAGGGCGTGGAGGAGATGGAGCGGCTGGGCGAAGCGACGCGGCGGGCGATCGAGAAAAGCGGCAAGCGGGCCGTGCTGCTCGCGTCCAACACCTTCTCGCACTATCATTTCCATGAGGAGCCGGAGATTCCCGAGGATATGAGCCGGGAGCATCCGCAAAGCTACAAGGGCTACAAATGGGACATGCGCATGATCGAACTCATGCGCAGGGGCGAGATCCGGGAGGTGATGCGCCTGTTCCCCGAATGGGTGGAGGAAGCCTTTGCCGAAGTGAAGTCCGGGGCCTTCCCCTGGATGATCTCCGCCATGGAATATCCCACCACGCCTGCGGAGCTTCACGGCTACGGCACGGTCATCGGCACCGGCAACGCCGTCATGGAATGGCGTCTGGCGGCCTGAGCCCCAATCGAGATACGAGGACATATCATGCCGGTCGTTTCCGCATTTCTGATGCCGGGCAATCCGCTGCCCTTCCTGCGCCAGGACAATCCGCCCTGGGCTCCGCTCGCCACGGCGGCGAAAGCGGCGGGCGAGGCGCTGCGCGCCAGCCGGCCCGACGTGTTGCTGATCTATTCGACCCAATGGTTCGCCGTGCTGGACGAACTGTGGCAGGCGCGTCCGCACAGCACCGGCGTCCATGTCGATGAGAACTGGTATGATTATGGCGACCTCCAGATGGACTTGCGTGCGGATGTTTCGCTGGCCCAGGCGTGCGTCGCGGGGGCCAATGCGGCGGGCCATCGATCCAAGGCGGTCGATTATGAAGGCTTTCCGATCGACAGCGGAACGATCGTCGCCAACGCCTTCCTCAACCCCGGCGGAACGATTCCGACGGTGGTCGCCGCCAACAACCTCTATCATGATTTCGCCACGACGGAGGCGCTGGGCCGGGTGGCGGCGGAGCAGGCCGATCTTCAGGGCAAGCGCGCGGCGGTGATCGCGGTCGGCGGCCTTTCCGCCGGCTATTTCGACAAGGACATCGACATAGCCGAGGATCGTATCGTGGATGAGCAGAGCGACGCCGCCAATCGCGCGCTGCTTGCCGCGATGGAGCAGGGCAGGGCGGACCGCTTGCGCGCCGGACTGGATGACTTCGCCGCGGCGGCGAAGACCGACATGGGGATGAAGCATCTGGCCTGGCTGTTGGGGGGCGTGGGCGATTTCAAGAATGCCCATGTCCATGGCTATGGGCCGACCTATGGCGCGGGTGCGGCCGTGGTCGAGTTCAAGCTGGCCTGATCCGGCGGACCATGGCCGTCAGCCGGCATCGCCATTCCCTTGACTCCATGTCGCCGGACGCGCCGGGCGGTTCGGACTTCGCGCTTGAAGGCCGCGCTTGTCCCCCTTCGCTTGCGGCGGCGGCGGGAGAGGCGCTAGAGCCGATCGACATTCAGAAGATGACGAGCCGAAGATGGTGGTTTTCCATGACCCGGCGCGCAGCGTACTCAAAGTACGTGAGCACCGGAAGCACGGAAAAGCGTCATTTGCAGGCCGTCAGGGCTGAATGTCGATTGGCTCTAGGCCCCGGGGGCGGGTTCTGGCAGCAAATGGCCCGTCCGGCACAAGCGGGGCGGCCAGGCGTTCATCATGGGCTTCGCGTTCGAAAGATCGGTTCGATAGAGTTTACGGTGCAATGAAGATGACAGATGAATTGAAGATCGGCCTGCAGCCGGCACCCAATGGCCGTCTTGCGGCGGCGCCGGCCGGCATAGTGGAGGGCAAGGCGAAGCCGCGCGGGCCATTTCCCCATTATCGGCGGGCCGGGGACTTCATCTTCATATCGGGCACCAGCGCGCGAAAGCCGGACAACAGCATCGAGGGTTCCGATGTCGATGAAATGGGCGTCACCCAATTGGACATCAAGGCGCAGACCCGCGCCGTCATCGAGAATATCAGGGATATATTGGCGGCCGCCGGCCTCGACCTGTCGGATCTTGTCGAGGTAAGTTGCTTTCTCGTCAGCATGAACGATTTCGGTGGATTCAACGAAGTGTGGGCGGAATATTTCGACGAGACCGGCCCCACCCGGACGACGGTCGCCGTCCATCAGCTTCCCCATCCGCTGCTGCTGGTCGAGATGCGCGCCATCGCCTACGCCCCGGACCCGCAGATCGGCTGATCCGCCCGCGAACAGACCAAGCCCGATAGAAGGAGGAAATCATGTCCGACCGTCGCGAACGGATCGTGCGCGCCTATTTGTCCGCCATGGAAAAGGGCGATCTGAACGGCGTGCTCCAATGCTTCGCAGCCGATGGCACGGTGATTTCGCCCGTCTATGGGGAAGAGCCCGTCCGCCCATTCTACGAAAAGCTGTTCGCGGACACGATCAGCGCCAGCGTTGATCTGCACAGCCTGTACGTCAGTCCGACGCAGCCCGAGCGGCTGATTGCCCATTTCGCCTATCGCTGGAGCCGGCATGGCCAGCCCGATGTCGATACCGACCTGATCGACCTTTTCGAATTCGATCCGCAAAGTGATCGGATCGGGCGTTTGCGGATCGTTTTTGCGCCCTTGCCCGGCAGCGGCGCGTGATGGGCAGCGCCATGGCCCGACGGGCAGTCCGCCCTCACTATTCCGTCGAAGGTTGCGGCTTTCAGGCGAAAGCGGCCTGATCGCGAACCCATTCCCGCCCCGCGCCGCGTGGCGGACGAGCGGTGATCTTCTTCCACGCCTGCTCATGGAAGAAGAAGGCGACGGCGTTGATCATCGGTTCGATCAGCGCGATCCCGCTCGCCATGGCGACGGAACCGGTCATCAGATAAGCGACCGAGAAGCCCACGGTCAGGTGGATGCTGAGATAGGTGGCGGTCTTGATCAGGTCTGTGGACATGGCTCTGTGCTCCTGTTGCCGCTCAATTAAGATTCGTTCGCAATAGGTGCCAACAGCTTTTCCCTCTGGCTCTGATCGCCTTTGCCGATCAGGATGGCGGGAAAGGAGAGTCCAGGATGAGCGGAAAGATCAGGGTCGGCATCGGCGGTTGGATCTTCGAACCATGGCGCGGCACCTTCTATCCCGAAGGGCTGCGGCAGAAGGACGAACTGGCCTATGTGGGCCAGCATCTGACCGCGACGGAGATCAATGCCACCTATTACAGCACGCAAAAGCCGGCGACCTTCGCCGGCTGGGCCAAGGCCGTGCCGGATGGTTTCCAGTTCGCGGTCAAGGCGTCGCGCTACTGCACCAATCGGCGCGTGCTGGCGGAGGGGGGCGAATCCATTGCAAAGTTCATCAACCAGGGTCTGGTCGAACTGGGCGACCGGTTGGGGCCGATCCTCTGGCAATTCATGCCGACCAAGAAATTCGATGCGGAGGATTTCGGCGCTTTCCTGAAGCTGCTGCCGGCCAGCATCGACGGCGTGCCTTTGCGCCACGCGCTGGAGGTGCGGCATGAGAGTTTCGATGATCCCGTCTTTTTCGACCTCGCGCGGCAGGCCGGCGCGGCTGTGGTCTATGCCGACCATCCGGAATATCCGGCGTTGCAAGGCCAGGAGGTCGGCTTTTCCTATGCCCGTCTGATGCGCACGCGGGAGGAGGAGCCGACCGGCTATTCGGCGGAGGAGATCAAGGGCTGGGCGGAGGTGGCGCGCGAACGGGCTGCCAGAGGCGATGTCTACGCCTTCTTCATCAGTGGGGCGAAGGTCCGCGCACCCGCCGCAGCGCAGGCCATGATTGTGGCTTTGCAGTAACATCGACTGTTGCATTTGCTGCAACTGCGAAATCGTCCTTTGCGATTGTTACAACATCATGTCGGGCGCATAGGCCCGCTCGCCCCTGGTGGCGATAAATAACAATGACTTGCAGGACGAATGATATGCGACATACGGTTCAGGGCGTTGCCCTTATGGTTGCGGTCGGCGCGCAGATGCTGACCTTCTATTCGGTGCTGTTTGCCTGAGCGCAACATGACCCGATCCAAAGAGTCCTTGATGGACATCGGAAGAGCCGCCCTGGATATTGCCATGGGCGGCTCTTTCATTATCGCGGGACTTGATCAACCTTCCGCAGCCAGCCCGCCAGCAGATAAGCGACGACGCCGACCGGCCCCAGGGCGCACAGCGTCAGCAGCACGAGCGCAATCCGGATCAGCGTGACATCCAGGCCGGTGCGGTTGGAAAGCCCGGCGCACACGCCCATGATCTTTCCATTGCGGCGGTCGAGGGTGAAGCTGTTGTTCATGAATCTGGCCTTCTTGAAGAGATATGGCGGGATCAGGCGATCGGCGCGATCGGAACGGCGGCGCCGATGAAGAGCGCGGAAACCAGCAGGGCGCCGGTAAGGGCAAAGGCGGCGTTTTGAAGCTTGGCGAACATGATATACTCCCTGATTTGTGCTTGGCCGGACTGTCCGACCGTGATGCAGGGAAGATTGCAGGAGCCGTGCCAATTTCGATTTCGCCCCGATTTCAGGGTATTCTCGCGGCCCATTCCTCATTTTTGGGCGGGAAATTTTCCGCTAATTGGGCAAATTTCCTGCAAGTCGGGAATATTTGCAGGGTGATCGTCTGAAGGAACCGCTTCTCTTCGTCTACGGCACGCTCCGGCCCGGCTGCGACGAACCGATGGCCCGCTGGTTGGGCGATGCGGCCCGTCCTGTCGGCCCAGCCGTCGCGCAAGGCGCGCTCTATCGCGTGGCGGCCTATCCGGGCTTCGTGCCTGGCGGGACCGGTGACGTGACGGGCGACCTGTTCGCGCTCCCCGATCCGGAGGCGGTGCTTGCCGCGCTCGACGACTATGAGGAATGCGCTGCCCACTTCCCCCAGCCGCATGAATATCGTCGCGAACGGCTGATCGTCCTGGGCGAACATGGGCCGGTGGAGGCGTGGACCTATATCTACAATCGCGACGTCGTCGGGCTGGAACGGATCGAGAGCGGTGATTTCCTGAGTTGAGAATGGCTAGCGCGAGGCCCGGGCGCGGCTGGAGCGTTTTCCGGGCGGATAGAATGATCTGCTGGCTCGGAAAACGCGGCAAAACAAAAGCCTGGAGCATCATGCAGAAAACCGGTTCCCACTTTTCCGCATGATGCTCTAGGCTCTCCCGCCATGGCTTGAGGAGAGACGCGCATGACCGATGAACGGGATCAGCCGGAACGTTTGCCCGAAGACAGCAACTGGATCGGTTCGACCGGCCTCGACCGGCGCAAGCTGCTGGTGGGCGGGGCGTTCGCTGCGGGCTTCGCCGCTGCCTGCCGGCCTGTGTCCAGCAGCGCGGTCCAGACCTCCGGCGAAGGGTTGAAGGAAGAAAACGTCTCGATCGGGGCGAGCGACGGCTTTGCCATGCCTGCTTTCGTCGCTCGTCCCGTCGCCGGCAAGGCTGCGCCCGTCATCGTCGTGGTGCATGAGATTTTCGGCGTGCATGAATGGATCCGCGATATCTGTCGCCGCTTTGCGAAGGCGGGTTATTACGCCATCGCCCCCGACCTGTTCGCACGCCATGGCGATGCGACCAAGGTGGCTGATTTCAGGCAACTGGTCGGCACCATCGTGTCCAAGGCCTCCGACGAGCAGGTGTTGAAGGACATCGACGCCACCTATGCCTGGGCGGGCAGCCATGGCGGGGACGGCAGGCGGCGCGGCATCACCGGCTTTTGCTGGGGCGGGCGGGTCGTGTGGCTCTACGCCGCCCACAGCGCGGAACTGGACGCGGGCGTTGCATTTTACGGCCGGCTGGTCAGCGACAAGACCGAATTGCAGCCGCTGAGCGTCATTGAGCAGGTGAACCGGCTCAAGGCCCCGGTGCTTGGCCAATATGGCGCGCTGGACAAGGGCATTCCGGTGGCTGACGTCGAGAAGATGCAGGCCGCGCT
Source organism: Sphingobium sp. SA916 (assembly GCF_002894065.1). Taxonomy (NCBI): domain Bacteria; kingdom Pseudomonadati; phylum Pseudomonadota; class Alphaproteobacteria; order Sphingomonadales; family Sphingobiaceae; genus Sphingobium; species Sphingobium sp. SA916. Next base: position 28,428 of record NZ_LXYF01000054.1, on the reverse strand, counting down.
GAAGATCGCGGGCAAGTCGCCGCCGGACGCGATCACCGTCTACCCTGGCGCCGACCATGGCTTCATGGCCGACTATCGCCCCAGCTACAACGAAGCCGCCGCCAAGGCCGCGTGGGACGCGACGCTCGGCTGGTTCGGCAAATATGTGAAGGGATAAGGACCGTTCGGCTTGGCTGAGCTGAAAGCGGCGCCCTTGCCATATGTTCATTCTTTACCGCCATGCTGAAACAAGTTCGGCATGACGGCTTTGCAGGGCGGCGGTTGCCCTTATTTCTGCTTCATCGCCTCGACGGCGGCGAGCGTGCTCTTCACATGGCCGGCATAGTTCATCTCGCTATGGACGAAGACGATGCGGCCGCTGGGCGCGATGACATAGGAAGTGCGGTCGGTCATGCCCGGCCGCATCTTCAGCGCCACGTCATAGCCCGACACGATGTTGGGACCAGCCGACGCCACGGCGAACTTGCCCGCGCATTCCTTGGTGGAGAAGGCGACCAGATCGTCCACCGGATCGGCCGACATGCCGATCACGGTCGCGCCAGCCTTCCTGAAATCCTCGATATGTTCCGCGAATTCCCGCGCTTCGGCGGAGCAGCCGGGGGTGAACGCCTTGGGGAAGAAATAAAGCACCACCGGCCCGCGCTTCAACTGGTGCGACAGGGTCAGGGTGAAGGTCTTCCCCGCCAGCGCGCCGCGGGTGGTGAAGTCGGGCGCCTTGGCCCCGACGGCCAGCGCCGCCATGGCGCCCTGCGAACCGACGGCGGCAGCGGCAAGGGCGAGAGCGATCTTCAGGCTTCTCATCATCGGCTTCCTCTTCATTCAGGCGGTGGGGGGCTTCCGATAGTCCATCCCTTCGGCCATGGTGATGACTGCAACGTTCGCCGCGCGCAAGTCCGCCAGTGGCCCAGCCGGATCGCGGGGGAAGAAAAGTCAGCCCCTTCCGGCGCGCCATGGCATAAGCCGTGGCTGAGAAGTGGCCGAGAAGGAGTGTGGCAGGGATGAGGCAGGAACGCGCGCTGGCCGGAACCCATTGGCGGAATGCCGGTTTTCCTCACATGCGCGCGATGATTCTCCTGCCGCTGCTCGTCCTTGCGGCGTGCGGCGACAAGCCGGGCGATCAGCCCGGCATCGCCACCAATATCGTCGACGAAGCGATGAACGAAGTGCAGCAGGTGCCCGAAGGCGCGAACGGTATCCAGACCGCTGAACCCGCGCCGGAGATTCCATCCAAGCCCGTGCCGGTGGGGTCGACCATCCCCGCCAGCGTGCAGGGGCGATGGACGGGCCTGGACGAAAGCTGTGCCGACCGCGCGACCGAGCTGGAGCTGACGATCACGCCGACCAGCCTGGTCTTTCTGGAGAGCGAGGGGAAGGCGACCGGCGTGTCCCACGGCCCGGACGGCCGCATCCGCATCGACGCGGCCTTCACCGGCGAAGGGCAGAGCTGGAACAGGAAGCTGGAATTGCGGCCCTCGGCCAGCGGGCGGGAGTTGACGGTGATCGACGACGGCCGGGCGGTGACGCGGAAGCGGTGTAGTTGATCTTCGGCCTGTTCCTGCAAAGGCGGGAAACGGGATCGGGCGGCAGAATTGGGTTCCTGCCTGCGCAGGAGCGCGGAATGCTTACTCCAAGCTTTCCCAAAGCCGCCGCACTGGTTAGAGCCGCCTCATGATCGGCCGTCTTACCTTGAGCGATTTCCGCAATCATGCGGATGCGCTGATCATGCCCGATCACAGCTTCATCGTGCTGACCGGGGACAATGGCGCGGGCAAGACCAACATATTGGAAGCCGTGTCGATGTTGGCGCCGGGACGCGGCCTGCGCGGCGCGGCCCTGCGCGACATGGTGCGGCAGGATGGGGCGGGCGGTTTCGGCATAGCGGCGGAAGTGGACGGCGTGATGCTGGGTACGGGGGTTCTCGCTTCGGCCCCCGACCGGCGTCAGGTGCGGATCGGCGGCGTCGCATCCTCCGCCAATGCGCTGGCGGATCATCTGTCCATCGTGTGGTTGACGCCCGCGATGGACCGGCTGTTCATGGACAGTCCCGGCGGGCGGCGGCGTTTCCTGGACCGGCTGACGCTGGCGCTGCACCCCGCCCATGCCGCGCACAGCGCCCGCTACGAGGCGGCGATGCGGGCGCGCAACCGGCTGCTCAACGATCTGTCCGCCGCCGATCCTTCCTGGCTGAGCGCGCTTGAAACGCAGATGGACGAGCATGGCGCGGCGCTTGCCGCCGCCCGCGCCGATCTGGTCGGCCGCTTGCAGGCCGCGCTGGAGGACCAGCCCGACCATCCCTTTGCCCGTCCGCTGCTGGCGATCGAGGGGGAAGGGGAGGGCGACGAGCCCCTGGGGCTTCGCCTAGCCCGCGAACGCCGCCGCGATGCCGCTGCCGGTCGCACCTTGTCCGGCCCGCATCGGCAAGACCTTGCCGTCGTTCACGCCGCCAAGGCGCAGGCTGCCGCGCTCTGTTCGACCGGCGAGCAGAAGGCGCTGCTGCTCTCCATCCTGCTCGCCCATGCGGCTCTGGTGGCGGCTCATCGCGGCCAGCCGCCCGTGCTGCTGCTCGACGAAGTGGCGGCGCATCTCGACCCGTCGCGGCGGGCCGCGCTGTTCGACCGGCTGCGGGAAACCGGCGGCCAGGTCTGGATGACGGGGACGGAATCCGCACTTTTCAACGGCTTGTCTGCGGCGAGCCGGTTCTGCGTAACGGCGGGGCACGTCTTTCGTTCCGCAGATTGACGCGCCGCAACAACGACTCGTCGCTGGCTGCTTTTCAATGCGTCCGGCGTCTGCCCTAAAGCATGGCACGGGGTTAAGTCGTTCAAATAGTCGGGGGTCGCATTCCTATGATCGGTGGTTTTCGCGCTATTGTCGCAGCGGCAACGCTTGCACTCGGCGCCCTGATCACGACCCCGGCCGCTGCCGGCGTCCTTCAGTGCGCGCCCTTCGCCCGGCAGGTTTCCGGTATTGAGCTATATGGCAATGCCAACACCTGGTGGGGTCAGGCCGATGGCCGCTATGAACGCGGCCATGAACCCCGTGTCGGCGCCGTCCTTGCCTTCTCGGCGAGCCGTTCGATGCCGGTCGGCCATGTCGCCATGGTCAGCAAGGTGGTCAGCGAGCGCGAAGTGCTGTTGACCCATGCCAACTGGTCCTATCGCGGCGGCGTAGAGCGCAATGTCCGCGCCATCGACGTGTCCCCGAACAATGACTGGACCGATGTGCGCGTCTGGTATGGCCCGATCGGGGATCTGGGTCTGCGGCCGAACCCCGCCAAAGGCTTCATCTACGCGCACAAGGCGAACGACGCTCCGGTGCAGATCGCCATGGCGGATCGCGCGACCGCAGGCTCCGACGCCGCGCGGGGTGCTTTCTGACATTTTAACCATTTCCTAATGGCCGCCGCCTAATTTCGTCGGCGGTGGGGCGATTCTGAGACTTTTGGGGTCGCATGAAAGTGGGAATGATGCGCTGGGCGGCCTTGCTGCTGGCCGGCCTGACAGCGACGCCTGTGCTGGGCGCGACCGTGCTGCAATGCGTGCCCTATGCGCGCACCGTGTCGGGCGTCCAGATCTATGGCGACGCGCTGACCTGGTGGGACCAGGCGGAAAATCATTATAAGCGCGGGCATGCGCCCCGCAGGGGCGCGGTGCTGGCCTTCCGTCCCGTCGGCCCGATGGTGCTGGGCCATGTCGCGGTGGTCAGCAGGGTGCTGGACGACCGGCGCGTGCTGATCCGGCATGCCAACTGGTCGGTGCCCGGCGCGATCGAGGAGGATGTTCTCGCAGTCGACGTATCCGAAGAAGGCGACTGGAGCGAGGTGCGCGTCTGGCACAGCCCGACCAACCGGATGGGCGCGCGCAGCAACCCGACCTTCGGCTTCATCTATCCCTACAAGCCGCAATTGCGCGAGTTCCGGACTGATCCGGCGCTGGGCGTCAGTACGCGCTTCGCCAGCATGACGGTGACCAAGGACGATCCGGAGGAGGATAGCGCTCCGTTGCGCAGGTCCGCCGCCCAGCCGCGGCTGGCAGTCGACCTGCGTGCCATCCGCTATGCCGATGCGGCGCCTTCCGCCCGTTCGCTGCGCGACATCATCGCGGACGTGAAGCGAGACGCGGCGCTGCGTTGAAGCGGCCCGATGTTCCCGCGCGGGCAGCAACCCGGCCCCGGCTATCCTGAAAACATGGCGTCCGAACGGGCTCTCATGAGCCTCTCGTCTCATCGGAACGCGGCTGAATAAAAGGGCGCGGCCCTCTGGCGAGGCGGCGCCCTTTTTTCTTCAGCGCAGACGAAACTCTATTCCGCCTTGTCCGCTGCTTCCCCGGCGCCCTCGTCCGCATTCTCGAACCACGCCTCGACCGGCCCCGAGAGCTTGATCGTCAGCGGCTGGCCGTGGCGGTCGCGGGTCTTGCCCGCCGCCACGCGAATCCACCCTTCGGAAATGCAATATTCCTCGACATCGTTGCGGACGCGGTCCTTGAAGCGGATGCCGATGCCCCGCTGAAGCACGTCCATGTCGAAAAAGGGGCTCTTCGGGTTGGTGGAAAGGCGGTCGGGGGGCGTATCGCTCATGATGGTCCAAATCCTGTCAATCTGGCGCGACCTAGCCCTTAGGCCTGCCCGCCGTCAACTGCTGCGGTCCATCGTCGACATCGCAGAAGATGCGCCGGATCACCCCCTGCGCCAGCCAGGATTCGAAGCGGGCATGCGCATCGGCCAGATCCAGGAAGGGATAGGCGACCGGCCGTTCCCCCACCGCCCGGCTGGCGATGACCAGCCGCATCATGGCATCGGGCGCCGTGGTCAATATACGTCCGCGCCGGTCGGTGGCGGCGCTGTTGACGCCGACGACATGGCCGTCCTCGGCAAAGACCGGACCGCCGCTGATGCCCGACAGCGTGCCGTCACCCATCGGAATGCGCGCATGCTCCGCCCAGGCGAGCACGGGCTGCGTCTCCTCGCCTGCGCCGCGCCGGGCGCGGGCGGCGCCGATCAGCTCGGATATGACGAGCGTCGGCTGTCCGCCCGGAAAGCCCATATGATAGCCGACCGATCCGGGCGGCGGCATGCGGTCCGACAGCGGCAGGGCGTGGTCGCTCGCCACGCCCCCGCGCACCAGCGCCGCATCCGCCTCCCGGCTTTCCACCAGGCGCGACACGGGGCGGGCGAAGCCGCCCTGCTCTATGCCGACCCGGGTGCAGCCATGGGTGACATGCTCGGCGGTCAGCCATGCGCCGTCCCGGTCGATGGCGAAGGTCGTGCCCATGCTGTCGGCGGGCGCCTCCGTCCGTTCCTCGATGACGAAGCTCTCATCGCTCCATTGCGGCATCGGACGGCGCGGCGAGCGCGGGTCGAAAGCCTCGACATGCAGCGGCGTTGGCCTGATGACCTCGCTGATCCACAGCAGGGCGAGGATGATGCCGAGCAGGCCGGGCAGACAGCCGAAGCGCCGGCCCGCCACGGCTCAACCCGCGACCGCGCCGGCGGTCAGGCAGGCGATGGCGACCTTCATCATGGCGAGGAAGATGGCGGCGGACCGTTCGTCCGCCTCGATGCGGGTCGGCAGCGAGCCCAGCAGGAAATCGACCACGCGGAAGGCGATGAGTTGCAGGATCAGCGTCACGCTGCCCCAGATCATGATGTCCCAGACATTCACCGAGCCCGCGAGGCAAAAGCCCAACGGCACGGCCAACCCGATCGCCGCCCCGCCCAGCGAGATCGCCGCGGCAGCATTGCCTGCCCGGATCAGTGCGAATTCGTCATGCGGCGTGATCCACATATAAAGCGCCAGCGCCGCCAGCCAGGCCACGGTTGCGGAACCCAGGTGCAGCAGGAAGATGGGCAGGCCCGACAGCAGGCTCTGAATGACGGGCATGGGATCGGTCATCGCGTCAAAATGCCGCAAGCGGATGCCGGGCGCAATTGCCAGTCGATGGCGAAACGGGTGGAGAGGAAAATGGCGCAACCCGCGCAGCTTCCCCTCCACCATTCACTTCGCGGGTGTTGAACAGAGGCAGGTGCCTCTCCTGCAATCCTCCCTACGCTGCGCGCAGGGAGGATTGCATGGCATCAACCGGCCGATGCGGTCAGATCAATTGCAGACCCGAACCTTCACGCGCCGGTCGCGGTAATGATTGTAGCGCCATTCGGTCCAGCAACGCTGGCGGTAATGCCCGCGCCAGGAGCGCCGGTCGCCGCGCCAATAGCGGCGGTCGTCATGGCGCCAGTCGCGCCTGCCATCCCAGCGCCTATCGTCCCAACGGTCGCCGCGATACCCGTCGCGATAGCCATAGCCGCCATAATATTGCGCCTGTGCAGGGGCCACGCTCGCCCCCATGGCGGTGATCGCCAGGCCCAGGGCGGCAGCGCCCTTCCACAAGATGTTCATGTCTTTCTCTCCTCAGCATGCACGCCCGTCGCCGGGGTCATGAAGGGAAGATGCACCGGCCTTACTGAACCGTCCGGGAACGGTGTCGTCAGCCAATATTCATGGATGGATCAGCGGCCCCGCAGGGCGCTTTCCGCCTCCAGCATATAGTCGCGCGTGATCGGCAGGCTGCGGCGGTCGCGGACATATTGGACCTGGTAATTCACCATGCCGCCATGTTCGAACACCGTGGCCGCACCGGCCAGATAGAAGGTCCAGAGGCGGAAGAACCGCTCATCGTACAGGGCGACGATGTCCGCCTTGTGCGCCAGCGTCCGCTTGTACCATTCGCGGATTGTGAGGCCGTAATGGATGCGCAGCACCTCGACATCCGTGACCATCAGCCGCGTGCCCTCGCTCCCCTGGATCATCTCCGACAAGGCGGGAATATAGCCGCCGGGGAAGATATATTTCTGGGTGAAGGCGTCGGTGATGCCCGGCCCGTCGATCCGCCCGATTGTGTGGATCAGCATCACCCCGTCCGGGGTCAGAAGCTCGCGGCACTTGGTGTAGAAGGTGCGGTAATCCTTGGTCCCGACATGCTCGAACATGCCGACCGACACGATGCGGTCGAACGGCCCGTCCATGTCGCGATAATCGATCAGTTCGAAGCGGACATGGTCGGCCACGCCGGCATCCTGCGCCCGCTGGCGCGCGACCTTGAGCTGCTCTTCCGACAGGGTGATGCCGGTCACGTCGACGCCGCAGGTGCGATGCAGGTACAGCGCCATGCCACCCCAGCCGCAGCCTATGTCGAGCACCTTCATGCCCGGCTTCAGGTGCAGCTTGGCCGCGATATGCGCCTTCTTGTCCTCCTGCGCCTGTTCCAGGCTGATCCCCGCCTCATTGTCGGCATCGGGGAAATAGGCGCAGCTATATTGCCGGTCCCGATCGAGGAAGAGGGCGTAGAGCGCGCCCGACAGGTCGTAATGATGCGCGACATTGGCCTTCGCCCGCGCCCTGTGATTGGCGGCCCAGAGCTTGCGCCGGATCGCCTTGAAGCCGCGCTTGACGGAGCCGAGATCGCTGATCGACTTGCCCGTTTCCCAGGCATTGTTCATGCGGATGAGCGAGATCAGCTCCATGATCCCGCCGCCCTCTATCGCGACGCGCCCATCGATGAAGGCCTCCGCCATGCCGAGGCGCGGGTCCCTGACGATGTCGAACGGCACACGCGCATCGTGGAATTTCAGCGCCAGCGACGGAAAGCCCGGTTCGGGGGTTCCGACCGTGATCTTCCTGCCGTCATGATAATAGATGCTGAGCTGGCCCCGCGTGACCAGCCGCTTGATGACGCGATCGAACAATTTCATGGGGCCACCCTGTCAGGTCATTCCGCTGCCGTCAAATGCCCGCATACCAGTCATAGCCGGCGCGGTCCTCCCAATAGCCGCCCTTGCCGCCGCCTATGCCGTCAAGACTCGCAACCGCTTCAATCTTCATCAGATATTTCGCCTGCTTGTAGCCCAGTTGCCGCTCCACCCGCAGCCGGAGCGGCGCGCCATTGGCCACGCGCAGGGGTTCGTCGTTGAGCGCGAAGGCGAGGATCGTCTGCGGGTGGAAGGCGTCCTCCAGATCGATGCTTTCATAATAGCCGCGCCCGCCGCCCATATCGTCGGCGCAGTGGAAGACGATGTACCGCGCCCCGTCCCGCAGCCGCGCCGCGTCGAGGATCGGCTTCAACGGCACGCCGCGCCATTTGCCGATGGCGCTCCACCCCTCGACGCAGTCGTGGCGCGTGATCTGCTCCCGATGGGGGAGGGCGTGGAGCTGCGCCAAGGAGAGGGAAAGCGGCCGTCCCACCAGTCCGGACACATGCAGCCGCCAGTCGGCAAAGCCGTTGCGCCACAGCGCCTTATATTCGGCTGTGTTCGGATTGGCGGTGCCGTTGGGGCGGAAGGAGGGAGAAATCTGGTCCGGCCGGAATTCCCGCGCCAGCGCGTCGCGGGCCATCAGGCTGCGCTGCGCCCATTTGTGGAAATTCCCGGCGGAAAACAGCGCCTCGCGCACCGTCTCGTTCTTCGCCAGCCGGTCGCATCCCGCCAGCGTCGCGGCGGCGCCCAGTACCAGGGTCCGACGGTCGAGGATCAGGCTCATCGCCGCGCCTCCGGCACGCGATAGCGTCCGCTGATCATCGAGCGGATTTCGTTCAGGGGCCCGGCGAGCACCACCATCAGCATATGCACCAGGAAGAAGGCGACGAGCATGAAGGCCGTGATGAAATGGATCGAGCGTGCCGACTGGCGCCCGCCGAACAGGTCGACCAGCCAGGGCCATGCCGCGTTCATGCCTGGCGACATGGTGAGGCCCGTCAGGATCAGGATCGGCAGCGCGACGAAGATCACGCCGATATAGCTGGCCTTTTGCAACATATTGTAGCGCAGCGCCGCTTCGCCGGTTGGGAAACGCAGCCGGGCATGGTCCTTTATGTCCTGCCAGACATGGCGCGGCGCCAGTTCGTCGCGCCGGAAGGCCAGGTCGCGCGCCAGATGCCCGCCGAACAGGCTCCAGACCATGTAGAAGAGCAGCGCGAAGGCAAAGATCGGCGCGGCGCTCAGATGCCAGTGCCGCGACATCGCCAGATCATAGTGGGCGGGCAGCGTGATCCAGCTTCCGAACCGCTCCAGCACCAGCCACGGGCGGTCGAGATTCGCGCCATAATGCCCCCAATAAAGCCGGGGATGCGCATTGAAGATGCCAAGCCCGCTGGCGAACAGCACGTAGAGCAGCAGCGCATTCAGCCAATGCCACAGGCGCGTCGGTCCTTTGTGGCGCAGCACCAGCTTCGGTTCGGCGGCTATCGGCTCGGATGAGGCGCTATCCATAGGCTGCTGTTACCCTTTTGCACCAACAGCGTCAAAAAGGACGATGCCGTTACGCGCATGAATCATTTTTCATGATCCCGTTCATGTGGGAGCCAGATTGCGGGTCCATAAGCGCCGCTGCCGGGATCGAGTAAAGTTTCCGGATTTTTGAAGCTCCTATGGATAGATGCCCTGTAAGTTCAATAGGGATGATATGAAAATATTTATCAAATCAGTCTCTTTTAAAAACCGATTGAGAACATAAATCGATCTCACCCGGTTCAGGGTATCGAACAAGTCATGAGGAATACCATGAAAACTGCGATTATCGCAGCGATTGCTGCTGCCACCGTTTCTGTTCCTGCCTTTGCTCAGGATGCCGCGCCTTTTACTGGTCCGCGCGCCGGCATTACCATGGGCTATGACAAGGTTCAGGGCGAGGACGGCTTCAGCTATGGCGTGTCGACCGGCTATGATCTGGCCGTCACCCCGCATGTGACCTTCGGTCCGGAAGTCTCGCTCAGCGAGTCCACGGCGAAGTTCAGTGGCGTGGATGCGAGCCGCGATCTCGCCGCATCGGTGCGCCTTGGCTATGTCGTGACGCCGCAGGTGCTGGCGTTCGGCAAGGTCGGATACGCCAACAGCCGCTTCGAAGTCCCTGGCGACCACCAGACGCTGGAAGGCGTGCGTTATGGCGGTGGCGTCGAATATTCGGTGACTCCGCGCACCTATATTTCGGCCGAATATCAGCGGACCGAATATGAGGACAATTTCGGCGGCCGCGATGCGGGCGTGGTGGGGATCGGCTTCCGCTTCTGAGTTGGGTGCCGTTGGGTATGACAAGGGGCGGTCCCGCTGGGGCCGCCCCATTTTCATGCAAACTCATACTGTTGCGGAAAAGCATCATACATTTGTAAAGTTCATATCCATATTGCAACAATCACAATCGCGTTACATATGCGCGCCGTCAGCGATGCATGTCGCTGCGTGCAGGACGGGGGGATGAACCGAATTATCTCGGTATTCCGAATGACGATGAAATAACGACACGCAACGTCATCCCCGTAAAAAGAACAAGCGGCAGTCCACATCACCGGACTGTTCGTTTCTGATGACATGAGGATTTTATGAAGACTGTGATTTTCGCAGCCCTTGCTGCTGCCGCCGTTTCCGCCCCCGCTTTCGCTCAGGACGCCGCGCCCTTCACCGGCCCGCGCGCCGGCGTGACGCTGGGCTACGACAAAGTTGGCGGCGAAGAAGGCTTCAGCTATGGCGTCAGCACCGGTTACGATCTGGCCGTCACCCCGAACATCACCTTCGGCCCGGAAGTGTCGTTCGGCGATTCCACCGTGGATGAGGCCGGTCTGGATGTCAGCCGCGATCTGGCCGCTTCGGTGCGCCTGGGCTACATCCTGACCCCGCGCGTTCTGGCGTTCGGCAAGGTCGGCTATGCCACCACCCGCTTCGAGGTCGCCGGCTTGGGCAGCACCAATCTGGAAGGCGTGCGTTATGGCGGCGGCGTGGAATTCGCCGTGACCGGCAACACCTATATCTCGGCTGAATATCAGCGCACCGAATATGAAGACAATGCTGGCGGCCGTGACGCCGGCGTCGTCGGTATCGGTTTCCGCTTCTAATCCCTCTCGGATAGAACAGGGAAAGGGCGGCCCGGTGGGGCTGCCCTTTTTCCATGCCAGTTCAACAGAAACAGCACAAACCCTAAGCCCAGGGGAGAGGCGTCAGGTCCGGTTCCACCCAGCGCCGCCGCGCTTCCGTCGACATCAGCCGCTCGCGCGACCAATAGGCGAACAGCCAGTCCTTGTCGGCCATGGGGGAACGCATCAGCGCCGCAAAGGCCTCTGCCGGCGACGGTTCGCCCGGCAAGCCCGCCAGCACGGCCCGCGCCGCCTTCAGCGATGCCATGGTAATCGTCTCATGATAGCCGGCGCTGTCGCTGTTCACGCCGCCCATGCTCTCGTTATAGGCCGCGATCATCCCGGGCATATCCCGCTCGGCCAGCATGTCCGTCCGCCGCAGCATGAGCCACAGGGCCGTCGCGAAATGCGCGCCATGCGTCCACTCCTCCTTGGGCAGCGTCCGCGCGCAAAAGCCGCTGGCGATCCGCTCGATCTCTTCGTCCGTCATTGTCATCCATCCTTTCATGCCGCCCGGACGAAGCCGACAAGAAAAACCCCGCCGTCCGGGCGGGGTTTGCATCTCGCGCCGCAAAGGCGCAGGTCATCGGCCCCGCTCTATCCGAGCGCCGCTTGCTTCTCCGCCTCCAGCCGGTCCAGCTCCGCCCGGCTTTTCTTCTCGGAAGCGGACTTGAGCTGGCCGCAGGCGGCCATGATGTCCCGCCCCCGCGGTGTGCGCACCGGCGCGGAAATCCCGCCTTCGAACACGATGTCGGAAAAGCGCCTGATCCGTTCGGGCGTCGAACATTCATAATCCGTGCCCGGCCAGGGGTTGAACGGGATCAGGTTGACCTTCGCCGGCAGCTTGTACTGGCGAAGCAGCCGGACCAGCTCGCGCGCATCCTCGTCGCTGTCATTCTTGTCCTTGATCATGACATATTCGAAGGTGATGCGCCGCGCATTGTTCGCCCCCGGATAGTCGGCGCAGGCCTGCAAAAGCTGATCGATGCCGAACTTCCTGTTGAGCGGCACCAGTTCGTCGCGCACATCCTTGGTCACGGCGTGCAGCGACACCGCGAGGTTGACGCCGATCTCCTCGCCCGCCCGCGCCATCATCGGCACAACGCCGGAGGTGGAGAGGGTGATGCGCCGCTTCGACAGGGCAAGTCCATCGCCGTCCATCACGACCTTCAGCGCATCGCGCACATGGTCGAAATTATAGAGCGGCTCGCCCATGCCCATCATCACGATGTTGGTCAGCATGCGGCCATCGGTCGTATATTGCGGCGCATCGTCGGCTTCATCGTCATTGGCGGACGCCATGCTGCCCTTGGGCCACTCGCCCAATGCATCGCGCGCCAGCATCACCTGGCCCACAATCTCGCCCGGCGTCAGGTTGCGCACGAGCCGCATCGTGCCCGTATGGCAGAAACGGCAGTTGAGCGTGCAGCCCACCTGGCTCGATACGCACAGCGTCCCCCGGTCCGCGTCCGGGATGAACACCATCTCATAATCCTGCCCGTCGTCGGAGCGCAGCAGCCATTTGCGCGTGCCGTCGCTCGAGACCTGCGCCTCCACGACCTGCGGACGACCGATGACGAAGCGCTCCGCCATCCAGCCGCGCATCGGCTTGGCAAGGTCGGTCATGGCGTCGAAATCGGTCTCGCCGCGATGGTAGAGCCAGTGGAACAATTGCTTGGACCGCAGTTTCGCCTGCCTGGTATCGAGCCCCGATTCCTCCAGCACGCCCTTGATCTGCGGCCGCGACAGCCCCATCAGGTCGACGCGCCCATCCTCACGAGGCGTCACCGCGCGGGGCACGGGCACAGGGTCGATAGCGCCGGGAATCGGCATCAAGGGGTTGGCGGCTGTCTGCATGCCCGCGCCCATAGCGGATTTTGGGGGATTTTGGAAGGGCGGTGAATGGCGCACGCCCCTCACCGCAATCGCGCGCACCCCAGCGCCGCGGCATCGATCGCCGTAGCCGCTCCGCGCAACGCATAGGTGTCCGCAAAGCCCCGCCCACGCGCATCCCGCGTCTGCACACTCATGCTGGTGGCGGAGCGCATCGCCGCGATGATTGCCGCATCCGCCCGCGCATCGGGCGCCCAGGCATCCACCTGCCCCGCCACCAGCGTAAAGCGCCGATCCCCCACATTCAGGATCACCGCAGCGTCCCCCATTCGCATCCTGCTCAAGCGGAAATGCACCTGCCCCCGCACCGATTGGCGCGGCCAGCTCCCGACCGCCGCAAAGCCCTCCGATCCCGCTGCGACGGGCATGGCGATCGCATAGCAACGGGGGCCACCGGATTGGGAAGGGGTCGGATCGCGAAACGCCCCCCACGCCTCGAACACGCCCAGAGAGTCCCGCGCCTGCGCGGCCGTGGCCATGATCATCAGGGGGAGGGCGAGGGGCCATGGAGCTTTCACATCCCCGGCAAAGCGCATGCTGTTCCCTTTTGCAACCCTTTGGCAAACGAAACGATCACCCAGCGCTTGCAGGGGCCGTCACAGCGGCTATGAAGGATCATCCATCATTGTCGCCCGGATTCGACCGAGTTCGGGCTTTGCGCAGAAAAGAAACGGACAGAACAGGGACATGAAGGCCACCATCGAACGCGCAACGCTGCTCAAGAGCCTCAGCCACGTCCAGTCGGTGGTCGAGCGGCGCAACACGATTCCGATCCTGTCCAACGTGCTGATCGAAGCATCGGCCGATGGCGCGATCAAGCTGATGGCGACCGACCTCGACCTCCAGATCGTCGAAAGCGTCGCCGCCCAGGTGGAACAGCCCGGCGCGACCACCATTTCGGCGCACACCCTGTTCGACATCGCGCGCAAGCTGCCCGAAGGCAGCCAGGTCTCGCTCCAGGCCGCCGAGGGCAAGATGCTGATCCAGGCAGGCCGCGCCCGCTTCAACCTGTCGACCCTGCCGCGCGACGACTTCCCGGTGATCGCGGAAGGCGACCTGCCGACCAGCTTCGAACTGCCCGCCGAAACGCTGAAGCAGATCATCGACAAGACGCGCTTCGCCATCTCGACCGAAGAGACGCGCTATTATCTGAACGGCATCTATTTCCACGTTTCGGACGAGGGACAGCCTGTGCTGAAGGCGGCGGCGACCGACGGCCATCGCCTGGCGCGCGTCACCGTGCCGCGACCCGACGGCGCGGACGGCATGCCGGGCATCATCGTGCCGAGGAAGTGCATCGGGGAACTGCGCAAGCTGCTCGACGAGGTGGAAGGCTCTGTGCAGATTTCGCTGTCGGCGAGCAAGATCCGCTTCGGCCTGGGCAGCGCCATCCTGACCAGCAAGCTGATCGATGGCACCTTCCCTGATTACAGCCGCGTCATCCCGACCGCCAACGACAAGCTGCTGAAGATCGATCCGCGCAGCTTCGAGGAAGGCGTGGACCGCGTGGCGACCATCGCCACCGAAAAGACCCGCGCCGTCAAGATGACGCTGGACCGCGACAAGATCACCCTTTCCGTCACCAGCCCGGAAAACGGCACGGCAGCCGAGGAAGTCCCCGGGGCCTTCCAGGGCGAGGGCTTCGACATCGGTTTCAACGCCCGTTATCTGCTCGACATCCTGGGCCAGATCGACAGTGATCTGGTCGAACTGCACCTGGCCGACGCCGCTGCGCCGACGCTGATCCGCGAAGATGATCGCAGCCCCGCGCTCTATGTGCTGATGCCCATGCGCGTTTGAGGGTTTTGCCCGGTTGCGGACATTGACGCTTCCCCTCCCCTTCAGGGGCGGGGATTAGTGGCGGGAAACCACCCGCCGCAGACCTTGCCTGTCGGGTAAGTTTCTTTCAATCTCTTGTCGTTACGCAGCGAATATGACTTCCTTGCGGGCGAACCTGGCAGAACTGCATACGCGGCGGACCGATCTGGTCGCGGCGCTTGGCCTTGCCGAAAGCGGGGCTGCCGTCGACGCTTCCTGGATTTCCGGCACCTTCGTCCATATCGCCCGGCTCTGGCCGCTTGTCCTGCTGGGGAAGCTCTGCATCACCGCTCTGCTGCATGTGCCTTTCTATGATGAGGGCAATGTCGGCCATGCCGTTGCCCTGGCGGCCATGCTGCTGGTCGACGGTATTGCCATCGTCGTGCCGCGCGGGGCCCGGTTCCAGCTCTTGCGGCCACATCACCAGAAATGGCTGATGCTGCCGATGGTGCTGCTCTCGGGCCTCAGCTTCAGCCTGATGCTGGGACCGTCGCTGATCGCCGGCGAGCCTTCGCGCAATCTGGCCGCGGAAATGGCGGTCGCGTTGATGGCCGTGTCGATCTTCGGCGACCGGCGCCTGTTGGGTGTCAGCTATTTCTGCGGCCTGCTGATCGCCTCCATCCTGCATCGGGGCGATTTCGCGCAGGTCGGCCTTTTGATCAGTTGCATAGCCGCGATGCTGGTCGCCGCGCTGCGCCAGGCGCATGCCGACATGAACCGCGCCATCGCCTTCCATCAGCGGGATCTGAGGGCCCAGCGCTCCGACCGGCTGCTCCATGACTATGAACAGTCAGGTCGCGGCTGGTTCTGGGAAACCGACCGCCACGGGTGCATCGTCTATATTTCCGACACATTGGCCCGCACCTTGGGGCTGGGCAACGATGCGCTGATCGGCCGCCCGATCACGGAAATCATCCGTCCCGGCGACCGGCAGGATGGCGATGGCGAGCGCACATTGGGTTTCCACCTGTCGGCGCGCACCGGCTTTGCCGAAATTCCCGTCCGCGCCGCGATGGCGAAGGACGAGCGCTGGTGGTCGATCTCCGGCCAGCCGGTGTTCAACGAATTCGGCCAGTTCCACGGCTTCCGGGGCAGCGGCACGGACCTTACCGAAATGCGCCGCAGCCAGGCGGAGGTGACGCGGCTCGCCCAATATGATTCGCTGACCGGCCTTGCCAACCGGGTGCAGATGATGCGCTCGCTGGAGCAGGCGGTCGCGGGCAAGAACGGGCAGCCGCGTGACTGCACTTTGATGATGCTGGACCTCGACCGGTTCAAGATCGTCAACGACACGCTGGGCCATCCGGCTGGCGATGCGCTGCTGCGCCAGGTCAGCGAGCGTATCCGGCGCGTGGTCGGCAACAAGGGGCTGGTCGGACGCCAGGGCGGCGATGAATTCAAGATCCTGCTGCCCGGCCGACCCGACAAGATCACCCTGGACCATCTGGCGCGGGCGATCATCACCGATGTGTCCCAGCCCTATACGGTGGAGGGAACGGCGGTCGTCATCGGGGTGTCGATCGGCATTTCCTTCTGCCCGCAGGATGGGGTGACGGCCGAGGAACTTATCCGCAATGCCGATCTTGCGCTCTACGCCGCCAAGGGGGACGGGCGCGGCATCTATCGCTTCTATTCCCCGGAGATGCATGCCGATGCGGAGGATCGCCGCCAGTTGGAGGAGGATCTGCGCAAGGCGCTGGTCGAAAACGCCCTGCACCTCGTCTATCAGCCGGTGGTTTCCTCCCGGACCGAGCAGATTACCGGCTATGAAGCGCTGCTGCGCTGGCAGCATCCGGTGCGCGGCGCGATCTCTCCCACGCTGTTTATCCCCATTGCGGAGGAAAGCGGCCTGATCGGCCCGATCGGTGAATGGGTGCTCCGCACCGCCTGCCGCGATGCGGCGCAATGGGCCGACGGGGTTAGGGTGGCCGTCAACGTCTCCCCGATCCAGTTCGCCAATCACGGCCTGCCCTCGATCGTCATGAATGCGCTCGCCGCTTCTGGGCTGGCGGCCCAGCGACTGGAGCTGGAGATCACCGAAAGCGTGTTCCTGAACGACGATGATGGCACGGACTCGATGTTCTCCCGGCTGAAGGGCATCGGGGTGCGACTGGCGCTCGACGATTTCGGCACCGGCTATTCCTCGCTCGGCTATCTCAAGAAAGCGCCGTTCGACAAGATCAAGATCGACCAGAGCTTCGTGCGCGGCGCCGCGATCAAGGGCAGCCCCAACAGCGCGATCATCAAGGCGATCGTCAGCCTGGCCGAAGCGCTGGGCATGGACACCACGGCCGAAGGGGCGGAGACGCAGGATGAACTCGCGCTGATCCGCAACCTGGGGTGCAGCCATATCCAGGGCTATGTCTATGGCCGCCCGCTGCCGGCGGCGGACGTGCTGGTACAGCAACACCGCCATGGCGGCGTGGTCGCGCCGCAGGGCTTCCAGTCGAGCCGGACGGAACGCAAGACCATGTTGCGTACCGTGGCCGTGCACCATGACGGTCATGTCTATACCGGGCGCATCCGCAACATCTCCGCCACGGGTGCGCAGTTGGAGGGCCTGTGGAACGTGCCGGAGGGCACGCTGTTCGCCATCGAACTGGGCGACAACCAGACCGTCAACGCTATCGCGCGATGGTCCAAGGACGACCGGCTGGGGGTGGAATTCGTCCAGGCGATCAACCCGTCGACATTGCGCGCCGTGCCTCGTTCCATGGCATCCTGAGGGTGCGAGGCGGGTCAGGATGGCTGGGTGTGGGGCGACGGAGATAGTCGGGTTCCGCCATTAGGCGCGCGGTGCTCCTGCGCAGGAGCATGCTTTACCCAGACCAACATCAACGTCCGCTCTCCACTCTTGCCCCTTGCTCCATCTCCACGCTTGCCGATACCTTGAACCGCGCTATGTCCGTCCGGTCATCGGAGCGGGAGACGGCATGGGCCGCATCGTCGGGAAAATCGTCAAAGGCTTGGGCGCTGCGCTGCTGTTTCTGGTTGTGGCCCTGTGCCTGGCGGTGACCGTCGTTCCACCCTTTCTCGACCGCATCTATTATGAAGGGCCGGTCAGCCGCCATTATGACGGGGAACGCTTCTTCAATCCCGATGGGGAAATCCGCTCTCCCGGACCGGCGGGCGGCAACCCGCGCGGTTTCATCGCGCGATGGCTGCTGGGTCAGGACGACCGGCCCTCATGGCCCGACATGGTGGCGGTCAAGCCTTCGCGCCCGCCTGCCTTCGCCGCGCCGCGTGGCATGATCGCCACCTGGGTGGGACATGCCACCGTACTCGTGCAGGCGGCGGGCCTCAATATCCTCACCGATCCGATCTGGTCCGACCATGCCAGCCCCTTTCCGCCCCTGGGGCCCCGGCGGGTGGCGCAGCCGGGCGTGCGCTTCGACGATCTGCCGAGGATCGACCTCATCCTCCTCAGCCACAATCATTACGACCATATGGACATCCCCACGCTGAAAAGGCTGTGGAAACGGGACAGGCCGAAGATCGTCACCAGCCTGGGCAATGACGCGATCCTGAAAGCCAACGGAATTCCGTCGACGGCGCTCGACTGGGGGCAATCGATAAGCGGCGCGGCGTTGAACGGCCTGGGCGACGGCACGGTGATCCAGTGCGAAAATTATGAGCATTGCCCGGATTATCGCGTTCATGTGCTGCGCAACCATCATTGGAGCAGCCGCTGGGGCACTGACCGCAGCCGGGCGCTCTGGTCGAGCTTCTTCGTCAGCACGCGGGCGGGCAATATCTTCTTCGCGGGCGACACGGGCGCTGGCGATATGGCCTGGCCCGCCGACGCAGCGCGGCTGGGGCCGATCAGGCTGGCGATGATCCCGATCGGCGCCTTCCGCTTCCATCCCGGACAAATGCAGTCGGATTCCCATGTCGGGCCGGAACAGGCCGTGCAGATTTTCGAAAAGCTCAAGGCCTCGACCGCCATTCCCATCCATTGGGGGACGTTCCGCCTTTCCTACGAGAAATGGGATACCCCGCCCAAAATGCTGGAACTCCAACTGAGTTGCGCAGGCATTGAACGGCGGCGTTTTGCGCCCCTTCGGGTCGGGCAGTCGATCCTGGTGCCCGGCTGGTCGCCCGTGCCGCACGGGGAGAAGCGGTGCGATCCGAGCGAGATCGTGAGGTTGAAGTAGGCGGAGGTTGTTGGGAGGCGGTAACCCGCCAAATCCTGTC
This sequence comes from Sphingobium sp. SA916, assembly GCF_002894065.1. Lineage (NCBI taxonomy): Bacteria > Pseudomonadati > Pseudomonadota > Alphaproteobacteria > Sphingomonadales > Sphingobiaceae > Sphingobium > Sphingobium sp. SA916. The sequence goes on along the minus strand of NZ_LXYF01000054.1, from coordinate 9,634 downwards.
GCCGCCCTAATGTTTCTGGAGCTGCCGCTCGATCGTCGTCCAAAGTCCGGCAAAGGCCTGGGCGGATGGGGATGAGGCCGCGAAGGCGCCCAGCGGTTTGCGGCGGACAGCCATTTGTTCGACCGCGCTGGCCATGGGAATGGCCGGCCAGCCGGGCTGGGATTCCAGGGCCGCGCGATGCAGGCCACGGCGGCGGTCGACCATGGAATAGACCGGCATGATCGGCGGATGGCTGCCGCCGCGCTGCACCAGATAGCGGGCGACCTCCCCCATGGCGCGTTGGGCGAGGGGGGAGGGGATGACCGGAATGACGATCATGTCCGCCGCGCGCAGCACCTGCTCGCTGGTTTCGGTGAGGCCGGGCGGACAATCCAGGATGATCCGGTCATAATCCTTGCCCAGGCTCTCGATCAGCTTGGCGAGACGCTTCTTCTTGTCCATCTCCCGGAACAGATGGTCGAGGCTGCGCAGCGAGGTGTCGGCGGCGATCAGGTCGAGGCCCTGCACCGTCGAGGGCTGGATCAGCTTGCGGACCTCCACATCCTTGCTGAAGATCGCCTGCGCGGCGTCGCGGCTTTCGCTGTCCGTGGAGATCAGCCAGCTCGACGCGGCCTGTGGGTCGAGATCCCACAGCAATGTCCGCCGTTTCGAGATGCTTGCGGATGCCCAGGCGAGGTTGATCGCGAAGGTGGTTTTCCCGACCCCGCCCTTCAGGCTGTAGACGGCGATGGTCGCCACTTGCGGTTCCTTTGCCATATGCGGAGGCTATCTTGCTGCACCGCCAAAGCAAGGGCTGAATCATGGGATTGTTACGTGCATGTGACGGACCCTGCCGGACCCTCGATTACCAGCCCGCCGTCGAAGAGGATGATGGGTTGGTCCGCTGGCGGGTTTCGATGGCCAGTGCCGATCATTCCTCGTCCACGCCCATCCGTTCGGAATGAGCCTGTCGCCGTCCTGCGCTTTCCCCAAGGAAGAGTGGCGCTTCGACAGGCTCAGCGCGAAAGAGGTGCTAATCCGGCTCCCGCGACATAGGGCGCTCAAACGAGCACCGGGGATTGCGCCAAGAAAAATCCCGCCGCGAGGCATGGTCGCGGCGGGATCATTTCCTTTTCGAAGGATCAGGCGGCTGCCCGGCGTTCCTTCAGTTCCTCGTTCAGCATTTCTGCGAGCAGGAACGCGAGTTCCAGGCTCTGCGCCGCGTTGAGGCGCGGGTCGCAATGGGTGTGGTAACGATCCGCAAGGCCTTCGTCCGTGATCGCCACGGCGCCGCCGGTGCACTCCGTCACATTCTGGCCGGTCATTTCGGCATGGATGCCGCCGCCGAAGCTGCCCTCCGCCCGGTGAACGGCGAAGAAACCGCGTACCTCCGCCAGGATGCGGTCGAACGGCCGCGTCTTGTAGCCATTGGCCGCCTTGATGACATTGCCGTGCATCGGGTCGCAGGACCAGACCACCGGATGGCCTTCCTTCAGCACCGCGCGGACCAGCCTGGGCAGGCCCGCCTCGATCTTGTCATGGCCGTAGCGGGTGATGAGCGTGATCCGGCCCGCTTCCCGGCTGGGGTTCAGCACGTCCAGCAGGCGGATCAGCGCGTCCGGCTCCAGGCTGGGGCCGCATTTCATGCCGATCGGATTGCCGATGCCGCGCAGATATTCGACATGCGCCGACCCTTCGAACCGGGTGCGATCCCCGATCCAGAGCATATGCGCGGAGGTGTCGTACCAGTCGCCGGTCAGCGAATCCTGCCGGGTCAGCGCCTGCTCATAGGGCAGCAGCAGCGCCTCATGGCTGGTGTAGAAGCTCGTTCCCCCCAATTGCGGCACGGTTTCGGGCGACAGGCCGCAGGCGCGCATGAAGTCGAGCGCCTGCCCGATCTGGTCGGCCATCGCCTCGAACTTCGCGGCCCAGGGGCTGCGGCCCATGAAATCCAGCATCCAGCCATGGACCCGGTCCAGGCTGGCATAACCCCCGGTCGAAAAGGCCCGCAGCAGGTTGAGCGTCGCCGCCGACTGGTTATAGGCGCGGATCATCCGCCCCGCGTCGGGTTCGCGCGCCTCCGCCGTGAAGGCGATGTCGTTGACATTGTCGCCGCGATAGCTGGGCAGTTCGACGCCGCCGATCGTCTCCGTATCCGCGGAGCGCGGCTTGGCGAACTGGCCAGCCATGCGGCCGACCTTCACGATCGGCAGCTTAGACGCAAAGGTCAGCACCACTGCCATCTGCAGCAGCACGCGGAAGGTGTCGCGGATATTGTTCGGATGGAACTCCGCAAAGCTCTCCGCGCAATCGCCGCCTTGAAGCAGGAACGCCTCGCCATTCGTCACCCTGGCGAGTTCGGCCTTCAGGCTGCGCGCTTCGCCGGCAAAGACGAGCGGGGGAAACTGGCTGAGCTGAGCCTCCACGGCGGCAAGCGCCTGGGCGTCACGATAGACGGGCATCTGGATGCCCTTTTGGCTGCGCCAGCTTTCCGGCGTCCACTTCGCCGCCACGTCGAGTCTCCCAAAGATCGTAAAATAGGGGCCGCACCTACGCGCAACCAGTGGCTAACGCAAGTTTATAGCGGCGGCGTGCGGGGGCACGTTATTTCTGGCAAGGATAATGTTCGTTGAGCGCCACGCTGACCAGGACGGAGGCAGGCGCCTGCCGCTGGTCGGGATAGCGGGTCAGATAGGTGAGGACGATGCGCTTCACTTCCTCCGCATTCATCTGGGCGGGCCAGCAATTGGGCTTGGCCCGGCCGATGAACACATCCTTCTTGATGCCGTCCACCGCGCCGACGATATAGGCGGTGCAGGCCAGGGCATATTCCGGCGCCTTGTTGCGGCATTTGGCGAGCAGGGTCGTGCCCGTCTCGAACATATAGCTTTGCGCAGGCGCAGCGACGGTCGGTATCGTCATGGCGCCAATTCCCATGAACGCTGCGGTTGCGGCTTTTAGCATGCGCGGAATATGCCCGCTTGCCTGACATATGTACAAACGGGCCGGCTGATCCGTCGCACGGTCCGGCTCAGCCGCTGGAACCTTATGCCGTGTTGAGGGTGAGGCGCCAGTCCCAGCGAAGCGGATCGCCGTCCATCACCTCGACCCCCCGGTCGATCAAGGCGTCGCGTATCTCGTCCGACAGGGCGAAGTCCTTTTCGGTGCGCGCCTGCTGGCGACGGTCCAGTTCGGCTTCGATCTCTTCGGGCGCGATCGCCGCGTCCCCGGGCCGGATGCGCAGGTCTGCGCGGCCGATGGTCAGCAGGTTGAGGCCCAGCGCCTGGTCGAAGGCCGCGAGCAGGCAGAGCTTCTCGTCCACCGGCACCTTCTTCATGGCGATGGTCTCCTCCAGCAGCGGCAGCGCGCGGGGCGTCATCAGGTCGTCGCTGATCGCCGCGTCGAACTGTTCGAGCAAGGGCGCGAGCTTGGGGTGGAGATTGGCGCGCAGCCAGTCCAGCCGCAGCGACTGCCATGTCACGCCCTCGGCCCGCGCCTTCAGATTTTCGACACCCATGACGAGGCGTTTCAGGCGGGTGAGCGCTGCGCCGACGCTGTCCGCGCTGAACTCCAGCTCGCTGCGATAATGTGCGCCCAGGCACAGCAGGCGATAGGCAAGCGGATGCACGCCCGCGTCGATCAGCGAGAAGAGAGTGGTGAAGCCGCCCTTCGACTTGCTCATCTTTCCCTGCCGATCGACAAGGAAATTATTGTGCATCCACCATTTCGCGCCGGTGAAGCCTGCGGTCGCCGCGTCCGCTTCGCCGCAGCAGCCATGGAATGCCTGATTCTGCGCGATTTCATTGGGATGGTGGATTTCGCGATGGTCGATGCCGCCGGTGTGGATGTCGAACGGATGGCCAAGCCGCGCCTGGCTCATCACCGAACATTCGAGATGCCAGCCCGGCGCACCCTTGCCCCAGGGCGAGTCCCACTCCATCTGCCGCTGTTCGCCGGGCGGGGATTTGCGCCAGATCGCAAAGTCGCTGGGGTTGCGCTTGCCGGCGACGGGATCGATGCGGGCATGGGCGGCATCGTCGCGCCCCCCGGCCAGCGCGCCATAATCAGGCACGGTGCTGCTGTCGAAATAGAGACCCGTTTCCAGTTCGTAGCAATGGGCCGGCGCGATCTTCTCCGCAAAGGCGATCATCTGCGGGACATAGTCGGTGGCGACCGTCCATTCGCTGGGCGGGATGATGTTGAGGTCGGCGATGTTCTGCTTGAAAGCCTGGGTATAATGCGCCGCTATGTCCCAGATGCTCTTGGCCTGGGCACGGGCGGCGGCTTCCATCTTGTCGTCGCCGGCATCCGCGTCCGACGTCAGATGACCGACATCGGTGATGTTGATGATATGGGTGACGGTGAGCCCCTTCCACAGCAAGGTGCGGCGCAGCGTGTCGGTAAAGACATAGGCGCGCAGGTTGCCGAGATGAGCGTAATTATAGACCGTCGGGCCGCAGCTATAGACGCGGGCGTGGTTCGGCTCGATCGGGGCGAAGGCCTCCACCGTGCGCGTCAGGCTGTTGAACAGGCGCAGAGGCGCATCGGCATGCTGCTGGGCGGGTGTGAACTGGTCGCTCATGGAATGACGCCATGCGGCGGTTCGCTCGAAGCGTCAACAGCCCTCGCTATTTGGGAGAGTTCCGGTTTAATATCCGCCGGGGCATCCTTGCCATGCTTGGCGTCGAAAAAGGGAAGACTGTATATGAAAGCGGGTTTTGTCGGTCTTGGCTTGGCGTTGGGCGCAGGGATCGGCGCGGCGACCGGCAATGTCGCGGTGGGCGTTGCGCTGAGTCTGGTGTGCGGCGTCGTGATCGGCGCGGCGAAGATTCGGCGGAGCATGTCGCCGCAAAATCCGGACCCCGACGTCAGCGGACGATTGTAATAAATTGTTGCTGGCGGACCGACGCTCTGCGCCATCCCTTGCATTGGCGCGTTGCCCCACCGATATTGCTTGTGCGGGCCGGGCCCCTCTGGCGGTTGGATGTGACATCCAGCCGCGATGTCGGACCGCATCGAGTGTGCTCGGTGCAGGTTCGTGTGCGTTTGCCCCCCTCTGACGTAGCACGAAGACCGCGCCGGGCCACTCGATCCGTCAAGACTGTTTTTGGATGGAGTGATAACGCCGTGAACAATCCCGTTCGTATGCCGGGCTATGGTGCGAGCCAGACGGCGCAGACCGACGCCGGGCTGCGCGCGCACATGCTGGGCGTTTTCCGCAACATGGGCATCGGCCTGGTCATCACCGGACTGGTCGCCGCTTTCATCGGCAATACGCCGGCGCTCGCCGCCGCGATCTTCGGCACGCCGCTCAAATGGGTGGCGATCTTCGCGCCGCTGGCCTTTGTGTTCTTCTTCAGCTTCCGCATCGAAAAGATGACGACGGCGGGCGCGCGCATGGCCTTCTACGCCTTTTCGGCGGTGATGGGCGTGTCGCTGGCCAGCATCTTCCTGGTCTTCACCGGCGGATCGATCGCGCAGGCCTTCTTCTCCGCCGCCGTGATGTTCCTGGCGATGGCGCTGTGGGGCTATACCACCGGGCGCGACCTGTCGAAATTCGGGTCGTTCCTGATCATGGGCCTGATCGGCATATTGGTAGCGAGCCTCATCAATATCTTCATCGGCTCGTCGGCTATGGCGATGGTCATCTCGATCATCGGCGTGGTGGTCTTCACTGGCCTGACCGCCTGGGACGTGCAGCGCATCAAGTCGGAATATTTCGCCTATGCCGGCCATGAAGTCACGCAGAAGATGCAGGTGATGGGCGCGCTGTCGCTCTACCTGAACTTCGTCAACCTGTTCCAGATGCTGCTCAGCCTGACCGGCGAGCGGGAGTAACCCGGATGCGGGATCAGGCCGCGGTGTCGGCCATGCTCTGCCCGGTCTGTCATGTGGGCCTCTCCATGACGGACCGTCAGGGCGTGGAGATCGACTATTGCCCGCAATGTCGGGGCGTCTGGCTCGACCGGGGTGAACTGGACAAGATCATCGAACGGTCGGCGGGCGGGGTTCCGGCTCCACAGCCCAGCTACCGGCCGGACCGCGACCATCGCGACGACGGGCGATATTATCAGAAGAAGCGGAAGAAGAGCTTTCTCGAAGAGCTGTTCGACTGACGATAAGCGGCCCCGGCGTGGGCCGCTTTTTTTCGGCTTCTTCATAGGTGCTTTCACGGAATGGCGATAAGAGGGGCGGATATGGTCCCATCGGGATGGATCGCCTTGTTCGAGTGAGTTGCATGCCGGGTATCGAAGGAAAAGAATTTCAGCAGGTTATGCCAGTCATATTGGCCGGTGGATCGGGGACGCGGTTGTGGCCGCTGTCGCGCAAATCCTATCCCAAGCAGTTCGTGCCGCTGCTGGGTGAGGAGACGCTGTTCCGCTCCGTGGTGCGGCGGCTGTCGGGTGCTGGCGAGGGTTTCGCCTTTGGCCGCCCCGTCGTCCTGACCAACGCGGCGTTCCGTTTCATCGTGGCCGAACAACTGGCGCAGGAGGGCACCGATCCGCGGGCCATCATGATCGAGCCTTCGGTGCGCAACACGGCGCCCGCCATATTGGCGGCGGCCCTGCATTTGATGGCGGACGATCCGCAGGCGGTGATGCTGGTCGCGCCATCGGACCATGTGGTGCCCGATGCAGAGGCCTTCCGTGCGGCGGTGAGCCAAGGCTTGGCGGCGGCGCATGCCGGCGATCTGGTGACCTTCGGCATTCAGCCGACACGGCCGGAAACCGGCTATGGCTATTTGCAGGTCGTCGCCCGGCCGAATGGATCGGGCGAACCGATCAAGCTGGCGCGCTTTGTCGAAAAGCCCGATGCGGTTCGTGCGGCGGAGATGCTGGCGAGCGGCGACCATCTCTGGAATGCGGGGATTTTCCTGTTTGCGGCGAAGGATCTGGTCGCCGCCTTCGAGGCGCATGCGCCCGACGTGCTGGCGGCGGTGCGGCCGGCGGTCGAGGCGGCGGAAGGCGATCTGGGCTTTTTGCGGCTGGCGGCGCAAGCATGGGACAGCGCGCCGGACATTTCCATCGATTATGCCGTCATGGAGCGGGCCGACAATCTGTCCGTCGTGCCCTATGGCTCTGGCTGGTCCGACCTGGGCGGCTGGGATGCGGTGTGGAGCCATGCCGGTCCGGATACGGCCGGAGTGACGGTGAGCGGCGGGGCGACGGCGATCGATTGCAGCGATACGCTGCTGCGGTCCGACAGTGAAGGCATGGAACTGGTCGGCATCGGGCTCAGCAACATCATTGCGGTGGCGATGAACGACGCGGTGCTGATCGCGGACAAGGCGCGCTCGCAGGATGTGAAGCTGGCCGTCGAGGCGCTCAAGAAGAAGGGCGCCGCGCAGGCGGAGAGTTTCCCCAAGGATCACCGGCCATGGGGTTGGGTGGAGGGCCTGCTGGCGGGCGAGCGCTTCCAGGTGAAGCGGATCGTCGTGCAGCCGGGGCAGTCATTGAGCCTGCAGAGCCATTTCCATCGGTCGGAACATTGGATCGTCGTCGAAGGGACGGCCAAGGTCACTGTGAATGAAGAGGTGACGCTGCTGACGGAAAACCAGTCGCTTTATGTCCCGGCGGGGGCGAAGCATCGGGTCGAGAATCCGGGGAAGATTCCCGTCGTGTTCATCGAGGTGCAGACGGGAACCTATCTGGGGGAAGACGACATCGTTCGGTATGAGGACCGGTACGCGCGGGGGTGAATTCCCGGCGCGCCGCGCCTTCCAGGATTAATGCGCCGCGCCCCAGCTTGGGCCGTGGCCGATTTCGACGCCCAGCGGCACTCTCAGCTTCACGATCGGTTCGGCGGCGCCTTCCATGACGCGGCGGATGACGGTGCTGGCCTGTTCCACATCGCCTTCCGGCAGTTCGAAGACAAGTTCATCGTGCACTTGCAGCAGCATCTTGACCTGATGCAGCCCTTCCGCCGCGAGCGCCGGGCCCATGCGGGCCATGGCGCGCTTGATGATGTCGGCGCTCGTGCCCTGTATAGGTGCGTTGATCGCGGCCCGTTCGGCGCCTTGTCGTTCGTGCTGGACAGGCGCCTTGATGCGCGGGAACCATGTCTTCCGGCCGAACAGGGTTTCCGTATAGCCCCTTGAGCGCGCCTTTTCGATCGTGTCGGTGATGTAGAGGCTGATGCCGGGGAAGCGTTCATAATAGCGGCTGATCATGTCCTGCGCTTCGTCGGCGCTGATCTCCAGCCGTCCGGCGAGGCCCCAGCGGCTGATGCCGTAGAGGATGGCGAAATTGATCGTCTTGGCCCGGCCGCGCGTGTCGCGGTTGACCTCCCCGAAGAGTTGCTGGGCAGTGGCGGCGTGGATGTCCTCGCCGTTCGCGAACGCCTCCTTCAGCGCGGGCACGTCCGCCATGTGCGCGGCGAGGCGCAGTTCGATCTGGCTATAGTCCGCCGCCAGGATGACATTGCCCGGTTCCGCGACGAAGGCGTGGCGGATCTGGCGGCCGACTTCGGTGCGGATCGGGATGTTCTGGAGATTGGGGTCGGTCGAGGACAGGCGGCCGGTCTGCGCGCCGGACAGGCTGTAGCTGGTGTGGACGCGGCTGGTGTCCCTGTTGATCTGGGCCTGAAGCGCGTCGGTATAGGTCGACTTGAGCTTCGAAAGCTGCCGCCAGTCGAGCACCTTGCCCGCGATTTCCGCGCCCTGGGCCTTGAGCTGCTCCAGGATGGTGACGTCGGTCGAATAGGCGCCGGACTTGCCCTTCTTTCCGCCCTTGTAGCCCATTTTGTCGAACAGGATCGCGCCAAGCTGTTGCGTGGAGCCGATGGCGAAGGGTTGGCCGGCGAGGCCGTGGATTTCGCCCTCCAGCTTGGCGATCTCGGCGGTGAACTCGGCGGAGAGGCGGGAGAGCGCCTCGCGGTCGACCTTGATGCCTTCATGCTCCATCTTCGCGATCACCGCGACGAGCGGGCGGTCGACCAGCTCGTAGACGCGGGTTGCGCCTTCATTCGCGACGCGGTTCTTGAACAGCTTCCACAGGCGCAGCGTGACGTCGGCATCCTCGGCGGCATATTCGGTCGCCTTGTCGAGCGGGACTTCCGCGAAGCTGATCTGGCTCTTGCCGGTGCCGCAGACATCCTTGAAGCTGATGCATGTATGATTGAGGTGCACCTTCGCCGCCTCGTCCATGCCGTGGCCCGCGAGGCTCTGGCCCGCGTCGAGGTCGAAGCTCATGACGATGGTGTCGTCATAAGGGACGATCTCTATGCCATGGCGGCGCAGGACCGTGATGTCATATTTGAGGTTCTGGCCGATCTTGAGGACGCTGTCATCCTCCAGCAGCGGCTTGAGTTTCGCGAGGACGAGGGCGAGGGGAAGCTGGTCGGGTTTCTCCGCGAACATGTCCTTGCCGCCATGACCGACCGGGATATAGCAGGCGGCGTTGGGGCCGACGGCGAGGCTGACCCCCACCAGCGCGCAGGACACGCAGTCGAGCATGTCCGTCTCCGTATCGACGGCGACCAGCCCCTCGGCATGGGCAGCGGCGATCCAGCGGTCGAGCGCGTCCTCCGTAACCACCGTTTCGTAGAGGCTGCGGTCGATCGGCGGTTCCTCCTCCAGCACCGGGGCGGCGGGGGCGGCGAGTTCGGTGACGGCGGCGGCGGCGGTCGCGACCGCCACGGCCGCGGCGGGCGCCCC